>JBDKHS010000001.1:0-5211 GCA_039797505.1 Pseudomonadota bacterium
GTCCTTGCTCCTGCCATTGCACAGGCTGCGAATCCGAATCGTTCACCAAGGCAGCAAATCCCTTGGTTTTCATCACCTGCATTAACTGCGCTTGAATCAACTTTTCAGCGGGAGCACGTTGCTGTTTACGCGCCTGTTCCAATAACTTCGCCAAATGCTCCAGCACGGTATCAGGCTCAGAACTTGCGATAAAATAAATTTGTTCAGAACCCGTTTGGGTGTCCAAAGGATAAGAAATATCCTCCTTAGGCAGAAAATAAGTTTTCCCCGCTTTGACAGGATTAACATGATTCAACATAAACCCGTCAACTTCTTTCACAGGAAATAAAACTTCCAATTTATTCGCAGAATCCAATTGAAATACATAGATATACGCATCCTGCTTAGGCGTAAAAATCACTTTGTACAAGTCCCCAGACTGCAACACACTCCCATTTCCAAAAGCCACCGAAGTTGAACTTTTCGGTTTACGCGTCACATAACTCACTTGAAAATCTAAACGCGGTTGTACCGTCGGTTTATCCAACTGAATTTTACGCAATAATGCCAACTCCTTTTCAAGAATGCTGGTGCGATCTTGTGCCTGAGCATACAAAGCTTGCAATTTCACCAAACCTTCCCGCATCCAAACCACATCGGGCGAACTGTCCTTCGATTGCGTAAGCTTTTGCTGTAAATCTGCAACTTTAGCCTGTAATTCAAGCAATTGCTTTTTCTGATCCGCCAGTGCCGCAGGCGTTACAAAATTCATTTCCTTAATCGCATCTGAAATCAAATCCACCAACACCCCACGCCCCACATCTAAGGCAAATTTACCCGCCGCCGCCGCTGGCAAAGCGGTTGCATTGTGCAAAGGCATAAAACTAACACCCAAAGCCAAGACTAATCCATTAAAAATTTTCATATTTTCTATTCTCACTATTGATAACAATTTTTTAACGAACTCATATTTCCATAACTTCATCTCAAAAAAAAGCCCTCTTTTCAGGGAGGGCGTGGTCAAAACTTAAGGCAACTGCACCAATTGCGGCGGAATCCAATTCGGGGTGCGATGCTCAACCACTACTTGCGTATAAACGCCACCACGAACATTAAACTCTGCTCGCAGGCGCATAAAACGAGGCGCACAGGCAGCCACGAAATCATTCAAAATTTGATTGGTGACTGCTTCATGAAATGCGCCTTCGTTGCGAAATGACCAAATGTAATTCTTCAAGGCTTTCAATTCCAAACAACTGGCTTCGGGCACATAATCCAAATATAAAACTGCAAAGTCAGGCTGCCCTGTTTTGGGACACAAACAAGTGAATTCGGGAATACGAATTTGAATGGTGTAATCGCGTTCACGATTGGGATTGTCAAAAGTTTCTAAAATTTTGCTGGGTTGGCTAGGCATGATGAATGAGTTCCGTATAAGAAAGTAGATAAAATTATAGTTTAACTGCGCCCCCAACCCCCTGAAGGGGGCTAAACATCAAAACCAGCCCCTAAATCCCCTAAAGGGGACTTTAAAGACAAAAATATTTGGGGGCTGCTTTTAATGCAAAAGGGCTACCTGTTTTCACAGATAGCCCTTTGTGCTCCAGCTTATTTTCTGATGAAAATAGCGGAGTCTTAAGCAGCGATGCCCAATTGTGCTTTAGCTTGAACCGCCAAGGCAGCAAATGCGTCCTTGTTGAACACGGCTAATTCAGCCAGCATTTTGCGGTCAACTTTGATGTTTGCCTTGCTTAAGCCATTGATGAAACGGCTGTAAGACAAACCATGTTCACGAGAAGCTGCGTTAATACGTGCAATCCACAGAGCGCGGAATTGACGTTTCCGTTGCTTACGGTCACGATAAGCGTATTGACCTGCTTTGGTCACTGCTTGTTTTGCAACGCGAACCACGTTGCGGCGCATCCCACGATAGCCTTTCGCTGCCGCTAAGATTTTCTTGTGTCTTGCGTGTGCCGTGACACCACGTTTTACTCTTGCCATGTTTCAAATCCTCTTAAGCGTAGGGCAATAAACGAGAGATCATTTTCACATCGGAGTCATGAACCATCGATGGTGAACGTAATTGACGCTTACGCTTAGTTGATTTCTTGGTAAGAATGTGTCTTCTATGGCTTTGAGCACGCTTAAAGCCACCAGAGGCTGTGCGTCTGAAACGCTTGGCAGCTCCGCTCTTCGTCTTTAACTTGGGCATAACTTACTCCGCAATTTGACCCAGTTGGGTAAAAATTTAATTATGATTTTTTAGGACCAATCACCATAACCATTTGCTTGCCTTCTAACTTGGGCATTTGTTCAACCACCCCAAGTTCAGCTAAGTCAGCTTTCACGCGGTCGAGAATCTGCATCCCTAAATCTTGATGGGTGACTTCTCTACCCCGAAAACGCAAGGTTACTTTGGCTTTGTCGCCTTCTTCTAGGAAACGCATCAGGTTGCGTAGCTTTACCTGATAATCTCCTTCGTCAGTACCGGGACGGAATTTGATTTCCTTGACCTGTACTTGTTTTTGCTTCTTCTTTGCAGACTGGCGTTTCTTATTTTGTTCAAATAAGAATTTGCCATAGTCCATGATACGGCACACGGGAGGTTTAGCATTGGGTACGATTTCGACTAAGTCTAATTCGGACTCTACCGCTTTTTGTAATGCATCACGCAAGGAAACAATCCCGAACTGTTCCCCTTCGGCATCAATTAAACGTACTTTCGGCGCATTAATCTGTTCATTTAAGCGCGTCGTTTTTTCAGCAGTGATAAGCTGTTCCTCCTAAACGTAGCCCGTAACTTCAGCATTCAGGCGGTCGATGAAAGTTGCAACTGGCATACTTCCCAAATCTTCCCCTGCGCGTGTACGAACGGCTACTTGTTGATTTTCACATTCCCGTCCACCGATAACCAGTAGATAAGGAACCCGTTGTAAAGTATGTTCGCGAATTTTAAGCCCAATTTTCTCATTTCTCAAGTCTAATCCCGCTCTAAATCCTAAAGCTTGCAATTGACTGAGCACTTGCTTGGCATAATCGGCTTGTTTATCAGTGATATTCATCACCATCACTTGTACAGGCGCGAGCCAAGTGGGGAACGCGCCTGCATGTTCTTCAATCAAAATGCCAATAAAGCGTTCTAAAGAACCTAAAATTGCACGATGTAACATCACGGGCACTTGACGACTGCTGTCTGCGGCAACATATTCCGCATCTAAACGCTCAGGCATGGAGAAATCGACTTGAATCGTGCCACATTGCCAAACCCGACCAATACAGTCTTTTAAGGAAAATTCAATCTTAGGGCCATAAAACGCGCCTTCGCCGGGCTGTAATTCCCAAGCTAAGCCTTTGTGATTCAAAGCCAGTTCTAAAGCTTGTTCTGCTTTATCCCAAACTTCATCACTGCCCACACGTTTTTCAGGACGGGTGGAGAGTTTAATCAAAACTTCGGTAAACCCAAAGTCTTTGTAAACTTTAAATAATAAATCGATAAAAGTCGAAACTTCATCTTGAATTTGTTCTTCGGTGCAGAAGATATGCGCGTCATCTTGTACGAAACTACGCACCCGCATCAAACCGTGCAGTGTGCCTGATGGCTCGTTGCGGTGGCAAGAACCAAATTCCGCCAAACGCAAGGGTAAGTCGCGATAGCTTCTTAGACCTTGATTATAAATCTGAATGTGGCAAGGGCAGTTCATCGGCTTCACCGCATAATCACGGTTTTCCGAATTCGTGGTAAACATGCCATCCCTAAACTTTTCCCAATGCCCGGACTTTTCCCACAGGGAACGATCCACTAATTGGGGGGTATGCACTTCTTGATAGCCATTAAGGCGCAACAAACGGCGAATATAGCCTTGAATTTCGGTATAAATTGTCCAGCCTTTGTCGTGCCAGAAAATCATGCCGGGGGCTTCATCTTGCACATGGAACAGATCTAACTGTCTTCCAATTTTACGATGGTCGCGCTTTTCAGCTTCTTCGAGACGGTGTAAATGTGCGCTCAAATCTTTTTGATTTGCCCACGCCGTGCCGTAAATCCGTTGCAACATTTCATTATTGGAATCGCCGCGCCAGTAAGCTCCAGCCAATTTCATCAACTTGAAAGCTTTTAACTTGCCTGTGCTGGGCACATGGGGGCCACGGCATAAATCAATGAACGAGCCTTGTTCGTATAAAGACAAGGTTTGATCACTGGGAATGGATTCAATAATCTGGGCTTTGTAATCTTCCCCTAAACCCCGAAAGAAGCTGACAGCCTCATCGCGGGTTTTGGTGGAACGCTGCAAGGGAATATCTTGCGCAGCAAGTTCTTCCATCTTGGCTTGAATCTTATCGAGATCGTCGAGACTGAAACGTTCTGGATTTGCGAAATCGTAGTAAAAACCATCTTCAACCACAGGACCAATAGTGACTTGCACCTTGGGATATAAACTTTTCACCGCATGGGCTAATAAGTGGGCAGTCGAGTGACGGATTAATTCTAAACCTTCGGGATCGCGATCCGTGATAATCGTTAGAGCCGTGTCTTCGCTGATGAGGAAAGAAGTATCGACTACGGTATCACGAATTTTACCGGCTAAAGCAGCTTTAGCGAGACCTGCACCAATGGACGCGGCGACTTCTGCGACAGTGACAGGCTGGGCAAATTGGCGTTGACTACCGTCAGGGAGGGTAATAGTAGGCATGTCAATTCCGAATGAATAGAGTATTGAGGGGAATACGAGAAGAAAACTTTGAGTCGTTTGATAAACGAATGGTAGGCGCGAGTGGGATCGAACCACCGACCACCACCATGTCAAGGTGATGCTCTACCACTGAGCTACGCGCCTAACTTTTGGAAAGCGTGCATAATAACACTAGCCACGCTGTCAATGCAAGCCCTAAAATCTAAGCAGCTTGTACAGGAATGTAATTACGGGTATTGATGACGTTATTTTCTTCGTCCAAATAAACCATGTTAGGCTTATGCACCGCCACTTCTTGCGGCGTTAAACCGACATAAGTGCAGATAATAATTCTATCTTTGGGTTTCGCTTTATGAGCGGCAGCACCATTGATGGAGAAAATTTTAGAACCTTCTTCCGCACGAATCGCGTAAGTCGTAAAACGTTCACCATTGGTGACATTATAGATGTGAATCTGCTCGTACTCGTGGATACCCGCCAAATCCAGCAGTTTGCCATCAATCGCGCAAGAACCTTCGTAGTCTAACTCAGCATGAGTAAC
>JBDKHS010000002.1:0-9873 GCA_039797505.1 Pseudomonadota bacterium
CCTACGCGACTGCCAACGACAACCCAATGTTTTCACACAAAAGTATCCCCAAATATTAAAAAAAGCCCCGCTAGCAATGCTGAAGGGGCTTTTTTATAAATAATCGTGATGTGTCAAAAACGACGTTTATTTTTAGTTAGGCTTTAGGCAACATTAACACAGGCTTCTTTGCAGCGCGATATAGCACACTGATGCGCCCAATAATTTGCACCACTTCCGCGCCGCTGTGTTCACATAATTCAGCCGTCAAAGCGCGACGATCTTCACGTTCTGCCCCTGCAATACTCACTTTGATCAACTCGTGATCTTCTAAAACGCGATCCAATTCAGCCAGCAGATTTTCACTCAGACCCTTATCACCTACCATTAACACAGGTTTCAAGTGATGGGCAAGCCCGCGTAAATGCCGAATTTGTTGATTATTCAATCCCATAAAATTTTTTCCTAATCGACTCGCACCACGCGAAATCCTAAAACGTCCATGCGAGTTTTTGGGTTATAACTGTTACGTTTAGTCACGCGCAAAGCGTTTTCATACGTTCTATAAGAACTGCTGCGCACCATACGCCGCGAGCAGTCACCGCCTTCCCAATTTTGTCCAGAACTTGGCGCACCTTGATAGCTGGGACGGAAACAACTGATCGTCCATTCTAAAACGTTGCCGATCATATCATGTAAGCCAAAACTATTTGGTGCAAAACTCGCGACAGGGGCAGTGCTCTGTGCGTCAAACTGACTACCACACAAGGCGCAATTCGCATTATTTTGCCCAATCGCATTGCCCCAATAAAAAGCCGTATCAAAATGACCCGCGACGGCGGCATATTCCCATTCACGTTCACTGGGGAGGCGATATTGATGCCCCGTCTGCTCGGTTAGCCATTTGGTGTAATCATTGGCTTCGTCCCAAGAAATATTAATCACAGGACGTGTTCCGCGTCCCCACCCCTTATCTTCAGGCAAAGCACGCCCAGTGTCACCTGCAAACGTATCATACTCATCAAAGGTGACTTCTGTTTTTCCAATAGAGAAACTTTCCATGTGAATTTGAAGCTGTGGACGCTCTTCTTGATAAGGTAATAAGCCGCGCACACCCATCAAAAAATCGCCTGCGGGTAATTTCACCATCGTGGGGGCTGCACCGCCGCGCGTTAATTTATCGCGATAAACACCTAAAGGCTTCATAGCACTGGGCTGTAAAGCAGGTTTTTCTTCAGCCGCAGGACGTGGCGCAGGTTCAGCCGCAGGGGGGGCATGATTTTCAACAGCATGATTTGCCACGGTTTGAGGCGGGGGCTGGATAATTTTTTTAATGCCGACAACATTGTCCAGCCACGGCGTGAATAATAAAATCCCCCCCAAAGCTGCGGCAATGGCAACGCCCACCCCAACCCCAATCAACAAGCCTTTGTGCCCGCCATTTGTTTGATGTTTATAGGCAGATAACAGGCGTTCACGACTTGCCTTTTCTTGCTGCTCCATCATTGCCCGCGCGCTGTCACGCTGCACTTTCAATAATTCAGCTTCTTGTTGGGTTTGTTGTAGCAAGCCTTCCATTTCTTGCTTCAAACGCCGTTGTTCGTGTTCCTTGCGTTCGATAAGCTTGGCTAATTCTTGTTGTAACTTCTCATCGCTGGCACGTTTATCTTGATCAGCTTCTGCTTTGAGACGTTCTAATTCTTGTTTCGCACGTGATAATTGTGTGATTTGTTCACGGGTTTTTTTCTGCGCATTTTCAATGCGTGCAATCCGCGACTCCAACGCAACTTTTTCCACTTCGAGACGTTTGGCTTCAAGCTCATCGGGAGTTTGTTTGCTGTGAAGTTCTGCCGCAGCATCTTTGGTATCTTTGGATTGGAGTTTGTTGACCGCAGATTGTAGCAGGCTAATTTGTGCGACTAATTTTTCGGCTTCTGCTGCTTTATGAGCGGCATCTTCCGCACTCGCCGTTTTGGCTTCTGCTTGCAGTTTGTTGTACTGCTGAATTAATTTTTGCGCTTCCGCTTTGGCTTGAGTAATTGAGGACACAGTTTTTTTCTCGCAACGTAACTGACTGAAACTCTCTCGATCGTGCGGTGGTTCGTAAGACTTTACCAAAGATTGGGAATGAATACGCGGGCAGCAACGACGTGATCATGGGACACAACAGGGCATTTCCCCGTCTAGTAAATAGCCAGAAAGTTCGTGATGCCCCTACCGTTACCGCTCGATGAAACCTTGCTAAACCTTAAGATATTCATGGAACAACCCACTATAAAATGCTTTTTGTTCGTGATCAAATATAGCGCATCTTACCGAGAATTAATTCTATGGGTAGTTTATCACAAGCGTACTCACTCAAGGATTAAGATGTTTTATATAAGCGATTTGAAATTTTTAAAAATTCTAACTCAAAGCCTCGTAGGTTGGGCTGCCAACGGCAACCCAACTGAACTGCTTTATTTTCGTTGGGTTAGCTTAGGCTAACCCAACCTACTTTAATTTATGCTTATTTGCACTAAATCCCCTAAAGGGGATTTTAAAGATTTAAATTATTTGTATTTAGCCCCCTTTAGGGGGTTGGGGGCGCAGTTTCAGATTTAAATCCGCGCTACACGCCGCTGAAACAGAACCCTTCACTTAATTGATGACACGCCCTAACTCAAACCTGCTAGGCTTTAAAAAAACCTTAGGTGGAGGCCAAACCCGTATCAGGCTATCATACAAAACCATATATGATTAAAAATCAATTATTTAACTTTCAGGATATACAATGCGTCAATTTTATTTTTTAATCATCCTCACACTGATCACGACCCCCAGTGCAGCAGACAGTCCACGTTATCGGGGCGACAGTGAAGTCACAGGAACAATTTGGCAAACACCACCGATGCCTTCCGTTACCCCAACTCCCAACGTTGCTGATAATCCCAAATGGCAAGCTTCAAATGTGACGACTTATCCTGAACAGGGCAGTCATACTTATGATGCTTCACGTTATCGACCCTTAACAACGCCGCAAACGGTGACCTTGCCCGAATTACCGCGCCCCGTCACTTCTAGTATCGATAATCATCCGAATTACCCCAACGTCGCGAATTATCCCTACTACGGCGCACCGAACAGCAATAACTACCCCAACATACAAGGCTATTCGGAAAATATGCCCGCCCCCGCAAAGCTACCGAATCAGCCTTGAATGGGTGGAAAATATCTTAATTTAACCTGAGTTCGGGATAAAATTTAGTAGTAGGGTGGAATACGCTACGCTATTCCACCCTACTACTAGGTTTTAAAAACCTAGGGTGTGTCATCAAATAGGCATTAACCGCTAAAGAAGCCCCTAAATCCCCTAAAGGGGACTTTAAACATTAAACAAATATTTTGTGTTTAGCCCCCTTTAGGGGGTTGGGGGCGCAGTTTCAGACTTAAATCCGCGCTACATGCCGCTGAAACAGACCCATTCGCTTAATTGATGACAGGCCCTAGGGGTGTGGTGGAATACGCTACGCTATTCCACCCTACAAACCTAGCAGGTCGCGGGAATGTTCAAATCTCGAAAATGCCACGGTTTCAAATTTGTGATTTACTTTTGCGCAATTAAAAATAATTCTTCCCCAAACTCTGGGTGTTTACGCAATAGCCAAAGTTCGTAATATTGCAATAGCCAAGCTTTTGAAAATACGTGTGAACTGGTGGGGGTGTGATGGCTGAATCCTGCCAAAATTTTAAAGCTGTCGCCCAGAATATATTCTGCACCTGTGGCGGTGGTGAAAGCCTGATATTGGGTAAAGCCTGCGCGGGTGGCGAGATTTTGTAAGTTTTGCCGCGCATATAAATACAAATGTCGAGGCGGTTCTAAACCGCGCCACGCGGCGGCAAAATACTGATGTCCCCAACTTTCCAGATTCGGAGTGACCAACACCAAACGTCCTTGGGGTTTCAAAATACGCCGACATTCTTGTAATAATGCCAAGGGGTCGGGCACATGCTCGATTAAATGCTGCAAAGTGACCACATCAAACTGCGCATCGGGATAAGCAATGCTCGCCAAATCCCCCACACGCACAGTTAGCCCATGCTCAGCATGCGCTGCGGCGGCGGCTTTGGGGTCGAAATCTGTGCCTTCAACCTCCCAGCCTACGGCTCGCATGCGCTGTAAAAAACGTCCATTGCCACAGCCCACATCCAATAATTTGCCACAGGGTGGCTCTAAAAATAAATGGGCAGCGCGTTGTTGTTGAGCGTGCAAGCCTGTCAATTTGCCCAATAATTTATTTAAACGGCGATAAATTCCATAATCCAAACGTTTCCAAAAACTGGCACGCGGCTGTGCATCTGCACTGTGGGTATAATATTGCTGATATGCCAGTGCTAAATCTTCCGTCAGCGGCATTGGGTCAAGCCATGCTAAACCGCAGCTCGGATTTTCACAGGTTTTCAGTCCCCATGTGCCTGCCACGCCGAATAAATGATCTTGTAATTGTAGATGAGTGATCTTACCCGCGCTGCCACACAGTAGGCATTTGGGTTGGGGCTGGGTTCGTAATAAAGAATCGGTCATGTTAAAAACTGAGTACGCTGTTGTCGGAAAACACGATTTTTTTCACCACTAATTCGGCTTTTATATCTTGCGGTGTTACTTTGGTCATTTGATGCCAACGGCTGAGTAAACGTGAATTATCGCGTCCCCCTTGGTCTAATAAACTGCCGCCTGCGGGAATGTTGCTGTCGTGGTTTAAATTAATGCTATATAAATGTCCGCCCAATAAGTTCTTGAAATTCACCAGTGCGTCAATTTCTTTGATAGCCTTATCGAAATTATTAAGCAATTCAATATCGAGTGCATAATAAGTTTCAAACTTGACAGCTTGAGGGCGCAATGACCAAGATTTTAACAACAGCAGCGAGCCGCTAGGACTTGCGACATGATTGGCAGGGGTGATTAACTTGCTGAAGACGCTTTCTAATTGCGTAATGCGTTGTTTAAGCTGTTGAACTTCTTGTTCGAGTTGAATGACTCGGGGTGTCATGTCTTCGGCAATTGCGGGGCTGGTGTACAGCACTGCCGTCAAGATGGAAAATTTTATGAAATCATGCAGCATCTGAATAAAACACCTGTTGAACCAGATTTTTATACTAGAGAGTGATGAATACTTTTGCAAGCAAACGATTTCACTTTTCCTGATTGCGCTTTTCGGTTTAAAGTTTTTGTAGTAGGGTCATTGCCCTTAAGTTAAGCATAATTTAAGGGAGAATAAGGCTTAAACCTAGCAGGTCTTGAGTTAAGCGTGATGAGGACTGATTGTGCTACAAGCACTGCCATTACATCCCCGTGTTATGCGAGAATACAAAACCCCGCGCTTACCTTTAGGCGTTACGCAGTTGAATCGGTAACTATTAATTTTTTGTACCAATTTGTCCAAACTGAATATTTTCTAATGTTGGCTAATATTTCATCAGGTTCAAAAATGCCGCGTGCAGATTGGGAAGTGATTGCTTCGGCTAAAGTTAAATTTCCATCTCTCCCCGAACAAATAAACACCAGCCAGCAACAACTGGATTCAAGCAAAAAATACAAACAAAGCCTTAGGAGTTAGGCAGTTGAAAACTACTTAACCTGAGTACGACGAATATAATCATATATTTCATTTTGTTACCGTATAAAACTGCAACTACATGAATGCTCAATAAGTTAATGTTTATGTGGGTGCAAATAAGCATAAATTAAAGTAGGTTAGCCTAGGGCGTGTCATCAATTAAGTTTTAACAAAAAGTAGCGTGTTTAAAAATCTTTAAAGAAGCCCCCAACCCCCTAAAAGGAGCTAAATACAAATAATTTAAATGTTTAAAGTCCCCTTCAGGGGATTTAGGGGCTTCTTTAGCGGTTAATGCCTATTTGATGACACGCCCTAAGCTAACCCAACGAAAATAAAGCAGTTCAGTTGGGTTGCCAGCCCAACCTACGAGGCTACTTCTTTAGGACTACCAAAAAGCTTTATCAAGCGTAGGGTGGAATAGGCGCAAGCCGTATTCCACCGCAGTAATACAGTTACGGATTCAACTGCATAACTCCTAAGCCTGTTACAACAAATATTTATTTAAACGAGACCCCAATGGATAGCTATTTAGAAGACATCCTACAGCAACGCCACGCCGCCCAACTCTACCGAGTGCGCCATCCACACCACGGGGCGCAAACACCGATTTTACATTTAGAACAAGGTGATTATTTAGCCTTTTGCAGCAATGATTATTTAGGCTTAGCCTCTCATCCCTTACTAAAAACCACAGTCCAACAAGCGGTTGAAGAATTTGCCATCGGCAGCGGCGCATCACATTTAGTCACAGGACACAGCACCGCCCATCATCAATTAGAACAAGCCCTTGCCGCCTACACCGCCCGCGAACGCGCCCTATTATTTTCCACGGGTTATATGGCAAATATCGGCGTTATCAGCGCACTTATGGGACGCAATGACGAGGTATTTTTAGACAAACTCGACCATGCTTCATTAATTGACGCAGCCATACTTTCCCGTGCCAAATTAAGTCGTTATCCGCACAATGATGTAACCGCTTTAGAGAATTTATTAGCCAAAAGCACCGCCGCCCATAAATTAATTGTCGTCGATGGCGTATTCAGCATGGACGGCGATTTAGCCGATTTACCCGCGATAGTCGCCTTAGCAAAACGCTATGATGCGTGGGTCATGGTTGACGATGCTCACGGTTTGGGCGTGTTGGGGAAAACAGGGCGCGGCACTTTGCAATATTTCGGATTAACTGTACAAGATGTCCCGATTTTAATGGGCACGCTCGGCAAAGCTTTCGGAGTTTTCGGGGCGTTTGTCGCAGGCAGCGAATTATTAATTGAAGTCTTAATTCAAAATGCCCGCAGTTATATTTACACCACCGCCTTGCCGCCCGCACTTGCCGCCGCGACAGAAGTTAGCTTGCAATTAGCCGACAGCGAAACATGGCGACGCGAACAACTAAAAACCTTAATTACTTATTTGCAAGCGGGCGCAGCACGCCGCAAGATTCCGCTACAGCCCTCAATCACCCCGATTCAAGTTTTAATGCTAGGCAGCGCAGAACGCGCCTTAGCGGTGAGTGCGGCATTGCTTGCCAAAGGCATTTTAGTCACTGCGATTCGCCCGCCCACCGTGCCCGCCAATACTGCCCGCTTAAGGATTACCTTATCCGCCTTACATCAAATCGCTGATGTGGAAAGATTATTAAATGCCTTAGCCGAGGTTTTAGCAACTTGAAAGCTCGTAAATGATATAATGTAACAATTCAAATTTGTGATAGCAGCCTGCTCATGACTCAAAAACTGTTACTTCCTCTCGACACCTCTTTCAGCCGTTTACCGATTGCAGTGATTACGGGCTTTCTTGGCAGTGGTAAAACTACTTTATTAAATAAGTTAGTGCGCCATCCCGACATGCAGCGTGCGGCGGTGGTGGTCAACGAGTTTGGCGCAATTGGCTTAGACCATCTTTTAGTGCGCACCGCGAAAGAGGATGTGATCGTGGTTGAAGGCGGCTGTGTGTGTTGCACGGTGCGCGGGGATTTGGTCAACACTTTGCAGGATTTATTCCTGCGGCGCGTGCGCATGGAAATTCCTGAATTTGACAAATTGGTGATTGAAACCACGGGGCTGGCTGATCCCGCGCCGATTATTCACACGCTAATCAACGACCCTGTGCTGAAAGCCTATTATCGGCTCGACAATGTCGTGACCACGGTAGACAGCGTGCACGGCTATGATCAATTAGATGACCACTATGAAACCGTGAAACAAGCGGCGGTGGCGGATCGCTTGGTATTAACCAAAACCGATATTACAGAACCTGAAGACGTGGAACGTTTAATTGCGCGTTTGGAAAAATTAAATCCTGCGGCGATATTTTTCAAAAGTGCCGAGGCTAATTTCAATCCTGCGCAATTATTCAGCACAGAACTGTATGATCCCAAAACCAAAAATGTCGATGTGCAACAATGGCTACAAGCGGAAGCGTATTTAACCGCGCCCAAAGCCCATCATCATCACCCTCATCAAGAGCATGATTTAGGTTATCATGAACACGATGAAAAACAACGGCATGATGAACATATTCATTCTTTCGTGGTGGAATATGATCAGCCGCTGCATTGGAAAGTGTTAAATCATTGGTTTCAACAATTGACCTCATTACGCGGTAAAGATTTGTTGCGGGTGAAAGGAATTGCCTACACTGTGGAAACTGATCTGCCCGTGGTAGTGCAGGGCGTGCAACATATTTTCCAAGCTCCGAGCACTTTGCCACATTGGCACAGTGAGGAACGGCGCACACAAATCGTATTTATTACTCGCAACATCAAACAAGAAACCATTGAAAAAATGCTGCATTTGCTGATTAAAAGCCAAGGGCCACAAGATAATTGTGCGGCGGCGAGTTTGCTGTTGTTGGGGAATTGAAAAATGAACTTAGAATTAGAATCATGACTACATGATGATCAAACATAAGGCAAACTATTTGGAGGGGATTTAAAGACTTCTTTTCAAAAATACAGTGAAATTTTTGAATTTTTAACCCTGTATTCCAAAAATTTAGAAGAAGCTACTTTACAAGTCATGCCTTATCTGCTCATAATAAAACATATCTGTAACGCAGATAATTTCATAATCATAACAGTGGCGCGGTAACGTACACTGAAAAAACACCCTGACATCATCAAAGGAGTTTGTATGCAAGTTGCAAAGTTATTAGGTTTCGCAGGTTTAGCCTGTACCGTCGCTTTTTCCTCCAATGTATTTGCCGCTGAAGCTGCCACCGCAGCCGAAGTTATGGCAAAAGTCAAAGAAGCAGCCAAAGAACTTTCTGCTGCCAAAGGTAGCGATGCTGCTTTAGCAGAATTCAACAAAAAAGACGGCAAGTTTGTGTGGAAAGACAGCTATGTGTTCGTTTATGACTGCGATGCAGACAAAATGATTGCACACCCCATGAAAGCCGATTTAGTGGGCAAGCCCGTGTTGAAAATCACCGACAAGAAAGGCACTTTACTGTTCAAAGACTTGTGTGACGCTGGCAAGAAACCCACAGGCGGCTGGGTTGCTTACATGTGGCCTAAGCCCGGTCAAGACGATCCAGCTCAAAAAGTGTCTTATGCCACCTCAGTTGAAGGCACGCACTACCAAGTCAGCGCAGGGATTTACGACGACAAATCTACTGTTGCTGAATTGAGCAAACTGCTCAAATAGTTTTTCTTAAAAACTGTTTAAAACAGTTTCAAAGCCAAGTGATTTAATCATTGCTTGGCTTTTTTGTTTTTAAGCTATTCCGAGTAAATTTTCAGCATTCACCTTTTTACTGAATCTTGCATAGATTACAAGTTAAATATTTATAATATATTGAAAATAAATAAAAATAATTTATCACTGCTTTCGCTATAAGCTAAATACTTCTTAGGGTATGTCATCAATTAAGCCTTAACAGGCTGTAGCCTGTATAGAACCGATTTGGAATCATCCCTCTTTTGAAGTTAAGCTTCAAACTGAATAGTGTCTCTTGTCAACAGAGCGAGTTGTAGGTGCGAATTTATTCGCATGCGTTTTTAATTCGAGCGCGGTGTGCGAATAAATTCGCACCTACAATCAGCTCAGTCTCGCAAACTTAGCTTAAAATTAACCTGAGTTTGGGATAAGAAATATTTGTAGTAGGGTGGAATAGCGTAGCGTATTCCACCCTGAAGCGTGATAGTTCTAGATTTTGTCTCGTTCCAACGCTCCAGCGTTGGAATGCCTACCTCGTCGCTCCAGCGGCGAGGATTTTACAAGCTTCTGCTGTACAAGGAGAGCCTTATCGATTCAACTGCATCATGCCTAGAGTTATCACCTTTTTTGGT
>JBDKHS010000003.1:0-4387 GCA_039797505.1 Pseudomonadota bacterium
GTGCCGGGTTGCCATAAGGTGTTATCGCCTTGCATACGATGGTAGCGGGTTAAAATATCCATCAGCGTATCTTGAAACGCATGACCCATGTGCAGCGTGCCCGTGACATTGGGCGGTGGAATCATGATGCAATACGGCTGACCTTCACCCTTGGGTGCGAAGTAGCCATTTTTTTCCCAAATATCGTACCAATGTTGTTCGATAGCGTGCGGGGTGTAGGTTTTTTCCATAATTTGAGCAGATTATCAGATAAAATTGAGAGTAGAGAGTATAGACAATTCTCTATTCATAGCAAGACCGTACTTGCGTACCGTCTTAGGATTTATAGAATTTTTCGCCTTAGTCGGCTGATGTGTTGCGGAGTCGCTGCAATTGACAGAATTGAAGTGAACACGGTTTAGTGCTCAATAGCTAAGGATATTTTCCCCCCTTGAAACAGGGGGCAGGGGAGGAGAGTCCTAAAGTCGTTTTAAAGAAAGCCCCCAACCCCCTAAAGGGGGCTAAACCTAAAAGATTTTATCTTTAAAGTCCCCTTTAGGGGATTTAGGGGCTTCTTTGAAGGAGTAAAAAATACTTTAATGCTCTCCTCTCTGAAAGGGAACAAGAAAAAAACATCACCACCACGAAGTTTTCGCCACCAAATTTTCCACATTACCACCCATCGGCAAACTGTAATTATGCGCCGCTGTGACTTGTCCCGTGGCAAAATTCAACAGCTTCAAACTGATATACACCGTATCTTTGCCCACGGTATACGTGCCCGCCACCAAGCGATCCACTGCCTGAGTTTGACCGTATTCACGCAATTCCCGCGACAAAGCAAATTCGCCCACGTCAGGAATCATCAATAAATTATTTTGCAATTTCGGATCAAGCACGGTAAAGCCTTGTTGCACCAAACGCGCACTGACATGTTCCGTGATTAAACGCCCCAGCGGCGTGCTGTCTTCCAAGGCATTAATATCGGCAATGGTTGCCACGACGAGACGTGAGCGCGGCGAAATCGCAGGAATTGCCCCACGTAATAATTGATCAGTTGCCGCATAATCTGCCGCTATCAAATCCACCTCCGCACGCGGTTTTGCAGACGGGTCAGGGCGACAATCGCCCGTTTTCACTCGGAAAGCACAATAACCATATGCGGTACGATAACAGCCTGTTAAATCCAACACTAAACACAATAAGCCTGCACACAGGGCAATTCTACGCATCGCTAAATTCCGAAATATTTGGCATCAGGATGATGCACCACAATCGCAGAGGTCGATTCTTCAGGCCATAATTGATATTCATCGCCCAAGACTACTTGGATTTTCTCTGCATCCAATAACATCAAAATTTTATCCTGATCCGCCAAATTGGGACAGGCGGGATAGCCAAAAGAATAGCGCGAGCCGCGATAATTTTGCTTAATCATTTCTGATAATTCGCGTGCGTCTTGATTGGAGAAGCCCAATTCTGCACGAATGCGCCGATGAATATATTCCGCCAATGCCTCCGCCGTTTCCGCATTCAAGCCGTGCCAGTATAAATATTCTTGATATTTATCAGCGGTGAACAATTCACGGGCATAATCGGAAGTTTGTTGTCCTGCGGTGACTAATTGAAAAGCCACCACATCGATTTCACCTGAATCCACCGAGCGGAAAAAGTCGGCAATGCACAATTTACGCGCCGTGGTTTGACGGGGAAAAGTGAAGCGGCAACGTTCTTGTTTCTGCTCGGCATCGTGATAAATAATTAAATCATCGCCATCAGACTGACAAGGAAAATAGCCATAAACCGCTTTGGCTTGCAAAATATCCTCAGCTTCGCTTTGCGCCACTAAACGGTTCACAATCGGGTCTAATTCTTTACGCGCCCATTGCTTATATTCTTCTGATGTTTTACCCGCCGCTTTAAAACCCCATTGAAATTTATATAAAGTAGTGCGATTGATATACGGCACTAAAGCCCGCAACGGAATGTTTTCAATACATTTCATCCCCCAAAATGGTGGGGTTGGAACGGGATTGTCGTGGGCAATAATCGGATTGAGCATGGGAATTTCCAAAAGTATTTTTTAAATTTAAGAATATGAATAAGTGTTGGCTGGTTGAGTGTTTTACAAGGGTTTAAAGAAGCCCCCAACCCCCTAAAGGGGGCTAAAGACAATAATTAAAATGGTTTTAAGTCCCCTTTAGGGGGGGTTGGGAGCGCAGTCGAAAATCACCCCGCCGTTTTCAAAATCCTTTCCGTTTGCAATTGCTCAATTTCATCAGAGGCATAGCCCAATTGGGCGACAATTTCCGCACTGTGTTCGCCCAACAAAGGCGCGTGACGTTCCACTTCACAGGCAAACGCACTGAATTTAATCGGAAAGGCAAATTGTAAAACTTCGCCTTCGGTCGGATGCTGAGTTTTCACAAACATTTGGCGTTCTTGAAATTGCGGGTCTTGTTGCGCTTCTTCTAAACTTAAAATTGGCGCAAAACAACAATCCACATCGGTTAAGGCTGCTACCCATTGCGCTTGGGTTTTACTCGCAAACAGCGCGGCGACTTCGGCTTGTAATTGTTGCGCTTGTTCGCCCGTCACCCATAAATGCGGAATCCATTCAGGATGGCGCACCGCTTGGCAGAAGGTTTGCCAGAATTTGCCTTCTAATGCGGACAAGGCGATGTAACGCGCATCTTGCGTTTTATAAACTCCATAACAGGGCAACGCGCCACTGATAAAATCCTCGCCGCGTGGCTGAGTTTCTCCTTCGCGAACTAAAGTAGATAAGGGCACGACATTGTGCGCCAGCGTGCAATCCGTCATCGAAACATCGATATACGTGCCCACGCCTGTACGTGACACCGCAATTAATGCCGCTAAAATCCCCATTGCGGCACTCAACGCACCGCCTGCTAAATCGGCAATTTGAAAGTTGGGGATAATCGGTGCACCGCCGCGCTCGCCAATTTGATCCGCCACGCCTGCATAACTGCAATAATTTAAATCATGCCCTGCTCGAAATTTATACGGCCCGGTTTGCCCATAACCCGTAATTGCGCAATATACCACTTTGGGATTAATCGCTTTGATGTCCGCATAACCGATGCCTAATTTATCCACCACTTCGGGGCGAAAACTTTCCACAATTACATCGGCAGTTTCAGCCAGTTTCAGAAAAATTTCCTTGCCTTTGGGGTGGCGCAAATCCAAAGATAAGGCGCGTTTATTGCGATTAACCGCCAGAAAATAACCTGACTGACGTGGTTTAACGACACCCATCCAGCGCGCATAATCGCCTTCTTGAGTGTCTTCAATTTTGATAACATCTGCGCCCATGTCGGCAAGATGCAAAGTGCATACAGGGCCGGGTAGCAGTCGCGTCAAATCCAGCACACGAATGCCAGTTAATGGTTTTTCCATGAAACAACTCCCTTGGTATTACTTGTTATTACGATCAGGCTTTTAAACTGTCTGATTCGAGATTTTGCCCACAGGACAAAAATTTTAATGATGATTAATTTCGTTGATCGCATTCACCAACTGCGAAGTTAATTTGTTGAAATAACTGCCCATTGCCATCGCATTTAACGCCTCATGACGGTTTCCATCTAAGGCAAGTTGTAAAATCTGCGCGGCTTGTTGGTGAAAATGATGGTGAATTTCGACTAACTCGGCATAATTGGGCAGTGCTTGCGCTTCTTCACTGGCTAACCATTTCCCAAGCTGGCATTTTTTATCATTGCCCGCATCGTCAATGCTGAAATGACTCCCCCCACTTTCGACAGCTTTGCGTAAATGTTGTTTCCAAAGGCTGTGCGCCCAAATAATGTCTTTTATTTTGTCACTGTTCATGATGTCAGAATCTCAGTGTTATTCTCTGTCGTTACGATTCATGCGACTGGCTTGGTATTTGAGACAGGTCAATATGTTATATTCATTTGCTTTATTCTAACCTTTAGCGCCTGTGGGGGATAGTTCGTTTTGAGGGGTATGAGCTAAGCACTAAAAGGTCGATAGAACCGATTTAGAGTCTTAATCTCAAGCTAAGTTTGCTAGGGTGTGTCATCAAATAGGATTAACTGCGCCCCCAACCCCTTAAAGGGGGCTAAAGACTAAAACATCTTTGTCTTTCAGTCTTTCAAGTCCCCTTTAGGGGATTTAGGGGCTTGTTTTAATGTTCAGGGCGCAGTTTACAACTCACACCCACTAATCTCTTTCACCAACCCCACCGTTTCCACACTTACCGTCACTATTCTCATGATTAATTTCACAATATAGCTTTCATCCTCGAGATTATTCGGGTCGTTGGTGATGCCGCTGCGTTTGTCGGTGCTGATTTGATATTGGTCAATTATCCAATCTAGGGCGGAGCGATTGCCTAATTTATATTCTAAGGCTTCGGGGGGAA
>JBDKHS010000004.1:0-4071 GCA_039797505.1 Pseudomonadota bacterium
AACGTTCACCATTGGTGACATTATAGATGTGAATCTGCTCGTACTCGTGGATACCCGCCAAATCCAGCAGTTTGCCATCAATCGCGCAAGAACCTTCGTAGTCTAACTCAGCATGAGTAACACAGGCTCGGTGAAGTTTGGCTTTTAATAGAGTGCAGTGCATATTTCATCCTCATAATATGATAGGAAGCAGAGATTTACGCTAAAAATGGGGGAGGCAACAGCGTCATTCCTAAGCCAAATATTATGGTTTATTTAACACGTTACTGCAATATCTAAGTTTTTATAACGCAATTTCCTAGTATTTTAAAAATCATGATATTAAACAATCAGTTTTATTTTATTAATAAGGCTGTCTCAAATAAAATATCGTTTTTTATCATGAAAAAAATACGTTTCGGAAAATCTAATCAAGCATATTTAATTAAATATGCTAAATTACACCAACAAACGCTAGCAAAATAGTCCAGCTACTACATTCACGAAAAGTATTACTTTAGGGTGACATTTGTGGGATTCAGACTATTATTTACTAAAATAATATACATATTATTTGTATAACTTTAACCCTTAAACATAGCAAGCTGACGATGGACAAAATTATTTTTACGGGACCTATGGGGGCTGGAAAAACCACTGCGATTGGTTCGATCAGTGATATTCCTCCTATTTCTACAGAAGTGCGTTGCAGTGATGATGCACAACTGCGTAAAGAAACCACAACTGTTGCAATGGATTATGGGTACTTTTCCTTGGATGACGGGTCTCGTGTTCATCTTTACGGCACACCGGGGCAGGAACGTTTCGATTACATGTGGACCATTCTCACCAAAGGTGGGATCGGACTTGTCTTGTTATTGGATAATGCACGCCCTGATCCGTTAGCGGATTTAAATTTCTATTTGGATGCGTTCAAGGATTTTATCCAACAAACTGGCGCTGTGATTGGGGTGACACGCATGGATGTCAGCAACCAAACCAGTTTGGATGATTATCGTAATACCCTGTTTGCACGCGATCAAATATTTCCTGTATTTGAAGTGGATGCACGACAACCCAATGATGTGAAGATTTTAATTCATGCTTTATTGGCTATTCTGCAGTAGCTCAGGCGACTATCTCAACATGTGTTCTAAATGTAATTAAAGTAATCTGCGGTTCTTAAAGCGTACGAGAGAGTCTGAGTACAACCGTGAACTTATTATACCCACACAAGCGAACAGTCTGTCATAAGCTTCTGTTGTACATATTCAGGGTAGGAGTGAATTTTAGCAAACGGTTATCACAAAGGATTGGTGTGCAATGTATAAGCTTTATTACCATGCCCTGCAAAAGAATGATCCCGTGTTTTTTCGTTCTATGTTGCAATTAGTGGGTTTAAAACTAAGCCAAAACTGGGAAATTGACGAACATGCAAAACTTGTCCTCGTTGATGTAGAAACGCCTGAAGGGCAATCTTTTTGGCAAAATCCACCCGAAGGAAAGGTGTTGATTGTCTATGCACGTCAAAATGACATGCAAAGCTCGTGGTTTCTCCCCAAACCCATTCGCACCCAATCGCTGATTCAATTATTGAATGAGCTTGCGGAACATGTTTGCTTTGATAATGACGCACCCAAACCACCTGCTAAAATTCAAGCTTCACACACGGATGTTGTCAAGGCAAAAGCCAGCGAGTTCTTTCAGCCAGAATATTATCTGGTGGGCGTGCTCCAACAGATTTTACAGAGCCAAGAGATTACACGGGCAAGTTGCACAGGATTTCCCCCCTTGTACATTGTTCCCTCAGAACGCCGCTGCTTTACTCATCAAGTGCAATTTAATCAGATTAATACCGCGCAAAAAATGTTTTATGCCGCCAGTATTGACGAACTTGAATGCGAAACCCTCAGTACAGAACAATTACAGCAAGAAATCAAACAACAACACCTCGTCGCCTATCCCGTTGAAACGATGCTTTGGCTCAGTGCAATGTGCGCCTCTCAAGGGCGTTTTTCATCTGTGGGTGTGCAAAATAAATTTATACGTTTAGTACAGTGGCCCAATTTTGCCCTGTTTCCTTATCAGCCTTATCATATGAATCTGGCTGCCTACATGTTAAAAAATGTGGCTGATGTGCACAACATCGCACAAAAAACACAGTGCAGTTTAGAAAATGTGGTGGACTTTACCAATGCTTGTTCTATTATAGGGATACTGAAATACGAACAAGAACACAAAGTTGTTGAAAAACAACTTCCTGAAGCACGACGAGGTTTATTCAAAACCATCCTTCAACGTTTAGCTGACACAGTCACGTTTCACAAATGAGAAAAAATCAGATTAAGCTAGTGTTTACGGGTAATATGGGGGCAGGAAAAACCACGGCGATTGCTTCAATCAGTGAAATTCCCGTCATCAATACCGATGTGCTCATGAGTTCAGGGGCTAGCGTAGATAAAGAAAAAACCACCGTTGCAATGGATTACGGTGAGTTGACACTAGGTAATGGTGAAAAATTATTCTTATATGGGACGCCGGGTCAACAGCGTTTCGATTATATGTGGCAAATCCTAATTCAAGGCGGCTTAGGGCTGATTATTCTGATTGATAATTCAGGTGTCGATCCGATTGGTGATTTAGCACGCTATCTCGATAGTTTTCATGATTTTATTCAAGAAACAGGGGCTGTGATTGGGATTACGCATACCGATGATGCACCGCGCCCTGATTTACAAATGTATTATCATTATTTACAAGCACGGGGCTTGCAACTCCCTGTTTTTCCAATCGATGCCCGCTCACGTGAAAGTGTGGTGATGTTGATTCAAGCTTTATTAGCAATCTTAGAATATGGTTAAGGACTCCAATATTATGCTCTCTAAATTAGCTATCATCCAATTAGAACAACGTTTAAGTAAATTAATCGAGCAGTGCAGCGCAGTGGATGCGGCTGTGGTTGCCACTTTGGATGGTTATACTTGTGCGATGAAACAACGCTCACAACAATATCCTTTGGAACGCCTAGCAACCATGGGTAGTACGTTGATGTCTTTGGGGGATACCATTACCGCAGAACTGCGTCTTGGAACATGCGACAATATTATCTCGGAAAATAAAAACGGGATTGTCGCTTTTATGCACATTGATGATAATCTTGTCTTGATTACCCTAACCACTCAGAAAAATGCCTTGGGGATGTTATTAAGCCATTCTCGCCGCTGTGCTGAAGAAATGAAAAAAATAATTGCTTAAAGCTTGAATTAAACCTTGAGGAATATCACAAGCGTTTCTCAAGGTTGCAGCCCAAACCCGTTTATAAAAAATCGAGTATTTTGCGCAGTTATGGAATTTGGAAAAGTCACTGATTTACAAGCGATAGATTTCACGCTGCCCGCAGATCATCCCCGAACAGCTCACAGCCTGCGACATGTCCCAAACACAGCACAGATTTATGTGGGTTGTCCCGTGTGGGCGAATAAACACTGGCTTGGTACGTGGTATCCCGTTGGGGCGAAAGATGCTCATTTATTGTCACATTATGTGAAACAATTCAACAGCATTGAATTAAACAGTACCCATTATCATTTACCCGATATTGCCAGCGTGCAACGCTGGAAAAGCACCGCGCCCCGCCACTTTCGCTTTTGTCCTAAAGTATTACAAGAAATCAGCCATTATCAATTATTTGATGGCACGGCTGCGCCCTTGCTCGCCGAATTTTGTGCACATGCACAACTCTTGGAGGAAAAATTAGGCTGTGCTTTTCTGCAATTACCCAGTTATTTCACCCCTGACAAGTTGCCGCTGTTAGAAAATTTACTACAAACCCTCCCCAAAAACTTCCCGCTGGCACTCGAAATACGTCATCCAGCATGTTTTCAACCCACATTTTTTAACCGCTATTTAGATTTATTACAACGTTATCAGCTCAGCACCGTGATCACTGATGTTGCGGGGCGGCGCGATGCCTTGCAGTTAGCATTAACCTCATCCACAGCCTTCATTCGCTTCGTGGGCAATAGTTTACATCCTAGCGATTTTCAACGTTTAGACGCATGGGTCGAGCGCATTGCAGCGTGGCTAGTCCAA
>JBDKHS010000005.1:0-4015 GCA_039797505.1 Pseudomonadota bacterium
ATTCCACCCTACGCTTGATAAAGCTTGTTGAATTAATTAGCTTATTCATTCAACTGCGTAACTCTTAAAGGTTTATGTACTTACTACATTAAGCAGCATAAACTGACAAATTTCTCCCCCAGATATTGTGTTCTCACAAATCACCCCTACCATATAAACACCCGTTTCGCGTGAAACGGTGTTTTATCAATATTTTATTGCAAGCAAATGCTTTAAAATACCTGCACTTTTTAACTACATAAGACAGTTTTAAATACTATGGCAAAACAAGATTATTATCAGGTTCTTGGCTTACAAAAGAATGCATCTGAAGAAGAAATTAAAAAAGCCTATCGCCGTTTGGCGATGAAATATCATCCCGACCGCAACCCTGACAACAAGGAAGCAGAGGAAAAATTCAAAGAAGCCAAAGAAGCTTATGAAGTGCTTTCCGACGCACAAAAACGCGCCGCTTATGACCAATTTGGACATGCAGGCGTTGATCCCTCAATGGGCGGCGGACAGGGCGGCGGTGGTTTTGGCGGCGGCTTTGATGTGGGGGATATTTTTGAAAGTATATTCGGGGGAACACGCCAAGGGGGCGGCGGTGGTGGACAGAATAATGTCTATCGCGGCTCTGATTTATTGTATGAATTGACTTTGAATTTAGAAGAAGCGGTGAAAGGCACAGAAGTTAAAATTCGCATCCCCACCAAGAGCACCTGTCACACCTGCAACGGCACGGGCGCGAAAGCAGGCACGAAACCTTCACGTTGTACGCGTTGCGGCGGCTCAGGGTATATACGCGTGCGACGCGGCTTTTTTGAAATGCAGCAAACTTGCCCCAGTTGTAATGGCACAGGCACAGTGATTGCCGATCCATGCAATACCTGCCACGGCGCAAAACGCATTGATGAACACCGCACGCTCTCCGTCAAAGTGCCAGCGGGGGTGGACGATGGCAACCGTATTCGCCTAACAGGTGAGGGCGAGGCAGGTTTAAATGGCGGGCCGCATGGCGATTTATACGTGCAAATTCACACCCGCCCACATCCGATTTTTACCCGCGATGGCAATGACTTACACTGTGAAGTGCCGATTAGCATCACCACAGCAAGCTTGGGCGGCGAATTGGAAGCCCCGACTTTAGATGGGCGCGTGCTATTAAAAATTCCTGCGGAAACCCAAACAGGAAAATTGTTCCGTATTCGGGGAAAAGGTGTAAAAGCAGTGCATAGCAGTTTAGTGGGAGATTTGTATTGCCGCGTCATTGTGGAAACGCCTGTGAAATTGACCAGCAAACAAAAAGACTTGCTGCGTGAGTTTGAAAATAGCTTGAAAGAAACCGACACCGAACACGCCCCCCACGAAAATTCTTGGGGCGATAAAGTGAAGAAGTTTTTCGAGTCTCTCAAATCTTGACTAATGCAAAGCCTGCGCGCTATCACTCGAAAAAATAAATAATATCGCGACCTTATCAACATCGCCTTGGAAGAAAAACGCATGACCAAAATTGCTATTACAGGAGCCGCAGGACGCATGGGGCGGCATTTAATTGAAGCTTGTCATCAAACCGCGCCCGCCACCCAATTAGTTGCCGCTTTGGAACATCCCGCCAGCAGTTTGTTGGGCAGCGATGCGGGCGAGTTGGCGGGAGTCGGACGCTGTGGCGTGATTGTCGGTGCAGATTTGCGTGCCGCGCTTGAACCCTGCGAGGTCTTCATCGATTTCACCCGCCCAAACGTAACCCTTGAAAATCTCGCCTTGTGCCGTGCCTTGGGCAAAAAAATGGTCATCGGAACGACAGGTTTTTCAGTCGCAGAACGTGCCGTAATCGCCGAAGCCGCGCAAGACATCGCCATTGTGTTCGCGCCGAATATGAGCGTTGGGGTAAATTTAACCTTCAAATTGCTGGAAATTGCCGCTGCTGTGTTAGGCGACAGCGTCGATATCGAAATTATTGAAGCGCATCACCGCCACAAAATTGATGCGCCCTCAGGCACGGCGTTACGCATGGGCGAGGTGGTTGCCAAGGCTTTGGGGCGTGATTTAAACGAGTGTGCGGTGTATGGACGTGAAGGCAATACGGGCGAGCGTCCGCGCAAAGTGATTGGCTTTGAAACCATTCGTGCAGGTGACATTGTGGGCGATCACACGGTGATGTTTGCGGATGTCGGTGAGCGCGTGGAAATTACCCATAAAGCGTCAAGTCGCATGACTTTTGCAAAGGGTGCAGTGCGTGCCGCGCAGTGGTTGGCACAGCATGAGAAAGGTTTATTTGATATGCAAGATGTTTTAGGTTTGCGCTAAACATCGATGAAAACAGTCTCCTGAGTTGGGGGACTGTTAGGGCGTGTCATCAATTAGACCTCAACTGCGCCCCCAACCCCCTAAAGGGGGCTAAACATTAACACTAGCCCCTAAAGAGGACTTTAAACACTATAGGAGTTACGCAGTTGAACCGGTAACTGTTTGATTTTACTAGAAACATGATTGTGCAGCGCACAATACTAATTCATTGTAAATAAAAGAATTAGTGTTTCAACTGCGTAACTCCTAACATAAAAAACAAATAATTAACCTGAGTTCGGGATAAGAAAAGTTTTTAAGCAGTAGTAGGGTGGAATAGCGGTAGCGTATTCCACCCTGCAACGTGACGGAGTTGAATCGATAAGACCTTTCTTGTACGGCAGAAGCTTGTAAAATCCTTGCCGCTGGAGCGTTGGAACGAGACAAACTTTTTTAACAAGCGAGATTTATTAAACTTTCAGCTCTTTCTTATCCCGAACTCAGGTTAATTAGGTTTTAAAGTCCCCTTTAGGGGATTTAGGGGCGCAGTTAAAGGGACTTAAAAATACTTTGGGACTCTCCTCGGGGCTTCAGTTAAAGTTTTTTGCTGCACTCAAAGCTTATCAAGAGTTTTCACAGGAGGATTAAATTATGGCACAGTTACTGACAGAAGCAGAAATTCAAGTGCAGGCAAACGCTTTGCCAAATTGGAGCATGCACAATAACGCATTGCAAATTACACGAAAATTCAAAGACTTTGTTGAGGCAATTGCCTTTGTAAATCAGCTAGTTGAACCCAGTGAGGCAGCGGCGCACCATCCTGACATTGCGATTTCTTACAACAAAGTCAGCATTACTTTGACCACACACGATGCAGGCGGTTTGACGCAGAAAGATTTTGATTTAGCCACAGTAATTTCCCAGTTATTTTAACTAAAATAGCGTGGTAAATAAGCTGCGTTCGACGAAAAATATTTTAAAAACAATCTATTATCTATTACAGTGCTAAAAATAAAGTGTTATCGATTTTCTCTTGAAGGGATTTAGAGACGCGGTAAAAAATTAGATTTTCCAAATCCCAAAAAAGTTATGTTATATAATTACATTTTTAAATACAGGAGCAATGCTTATGATTATCATCATGCGCCCCAAGGTTAATGATGTGGAAGTCAATGCAGTTATTCAAAAATTAGAAGCTTTGGGATTGCAGGCGAATGTGTCGCGGGGGGTAGAACGCACCGTGATTGGTGCAATTGGCGAAGATCGGCATTTACACCAACCCGTGTTAAAAGCCATGCAAGGCGTGAGTGAGGTTATCCCTATCGTCAAACCTTATAAAATCGTTGCCCGCGAATCGCATCCTGAAAACACCGTGATTGATATTAACGGCATCCTGTTGGGCGGCAACACGATTCAAGTGATTGGCGGTCCTTGCTCGGTTGAAACCCAGCCGCAAATGGATTTAGCTGCCCAAGGCGTGGCGGCGGCGGGTTGCCGTTTGATGCGCGGTGGTGCGTTTAAACCACGCACCAGTCCGTATGCGTTCCAAGGCGCGGGTTTGGAAGGTTTAACCATGTTTCGCCAAGCCGCCAAAGTTCACAATTTGCCGATTGTGACCGAATTAATGGACGTGCGCATGTTAGACAGCTTTTTAGAACACGGCGTTGAAGTGATTCAAGTCGGCACGCGCAACATGCAAAATTTTGATTTATTGAAAGAATTAGGAAAAGTGCATGTGCCCGTGATT
>JBDKHS010000006.1:0-4174 GCA_039797505.1 Pseudomonadota bacterium
GTTGCAGTGAAAATAAGACCGTTTAGGTCGTTGAAATGAAAAAGCCCCGATGTTTTTTAAGCATCGGGGCTTTTTCTCGTATTCATCAACTGAAATAACTTCGTAGGTTGGGTTTCCAACGGCAACATAACGAAAACTTGTGGAAAATTCAGTTGGGTTGTCGTTGACAACCTAACCTAAGTTCGGGATAAGGAAAAGTAGAAAATTGAGTCGTAGGGTGGAATAGCGTAGCGTATTCCACCAAGAAAGGTGATAACGCTAAGCATGACGCAGTTGAATCGATAAGAGCTTCATTGTACGGCAGAAGCTTGTAAAATCCTTGCCGCTGGAGCGACGAGGTAGGCATTCCAACGCTGGAGCGTTGGAACGAGACAACTATCACGCTTCACGGTGGAATACGCTATTCCACCCTACTACAAATATTCCTTATCCCGAACTCACGTTAACCTACACAACTTTTTCAAGGGTGAGATTTTGGATGCTTAAACCAAAAACTCTGTTGATTTCACTGTACGCATTCCACGCGCCTTCATTTCAGCAAGGAATTGTTGCGCAAGGTCTTCAAAACCCGTAACAGGCGAAGTCGTGTCTTCAATCAACACTAATTTACTCACGTTTTCATCACCAAAATTATTGGCAATATCCCGAATAGTATTCGCCACACAATGCGATAAGGCTTGACCTGAAAATGCAATTAAATCCGCTTCTTGCAAGGTATTAATCAAACGCGTGTTCAATTGTGTGCTGGGGTCTTCGGGGTCGGGAACGTCAGCTTGCACCGCACTGTAATGTTCCGTCCACATATTCGAGCCTTTAGTCACAAAATCCACCATCGCCAAACGGTTTTCCCAATGATTCAAAACTTCCGCAATTGGTGCAACTACGTTATTGCCCCATTGCCCAATCAAACAATGTGCGGGCCAAATGGTTAAGGTGTAACGTGCATTGGTTTTCAAAAACTTCACATAGTCCAAAGCCCGTTGTTGAAAGGCAGGATGCGTGGTTTGCCATTTACCACTCAATACATCATCTTCGGTGATTTGGGCAAAGGCTTGTGGATGTTTGCCGTGGCTGTCCATCCAGAAAATCGGGTGAGCAATATCCACCCAGTGGTGCGTGTCTAAGGTGACGTGAATGTCATCAATCTTGTCCGCATGACGTTTTAACATCGCGGCAAGCCGCACCGAATCTTGATCTGCACCCGCAACAAATAAACTGCCCTTAGGATTAGCAAAGTCATTTTGAGGGTCAATGATTAAAAATTGTAAGTTCATGGCAATGACTCCTAGGAGAAAAATCAGCGATATGAAAAGTAAGTCTATATGTTAAACTAAGATAGTATTAATTTAAAACTATGTCAAGGTGGAAAGTTTAAAAGTTTTACAGAAGCCTTAAACAAGCCCCGAAATCTCCAGAAGCGGACTTTAAAAATAAAGACTTAGTATTTAGCTTCCTTTAGTAGGGGGTTGGGGGGCTGCTTTAAATCTCACTCCGCCGCGCTCCCTGTGGCTTACAAACCATGAAAACCTTTGCATTCCCACCAATATCGCATACACTAAACACATGCGTACTTTTCTATTCGATCCTCGTAAAATTGCATTCTTGCTGCTGATGTGTCTGACTTTACAAGTCAGCGCGGCGGGCGCAATGCCGTTTTGTAAACACGCACCGAATTCAGAACACGCAGCTCTGCATTGTCATCATCATGATGATTCCTCTACGAAATCCCAGCATCACCCAGTCCAATGTGACCATTGCCAAGCCTGTAGTGGCTGCGGATTAACCAGCACTCAAGTCATTTTCACCCCAGAAACCGTCGTCAGCCATTTACAGCTGCCCGACGTGCATTTCTATCATTTCATTTCCGACACACTCCACCGCCCCCCACTAGCCTAATCTGTTGTTCACAAAGTCATTTTTCATCAAGACTCTTGGAGATTAACAGATGCGTATTTTATTAGGGGCAAGTCTCGCCCTGTGTTTAAGCCTGCCCGTTTTTGCCCACGAAGGACATAACGACGCAGCTCCCGAGCCTATGGCTCAAACTCAACTTGCGCCGCGAGTCGAAGCCTATTCCAAGGATTTTGAATTAGTTGGCGTACTCAAAAATCAAGAACTGTGGATTTATCTCGACCAATTTACCACCAATAAACCCATACTCAACGCGCAAATTGAAGTCGAAGGCGACAAACAAAAAGCCCAAGCCACTCTTATTGAAGGAGTTTATCACCTGCCTGCGACCGCATGGTCAAATGTCGGCAAACATGAACTGCTGTTCACTATTCAAACCCCCGACAACAGCGATTTGCTCACCGGGCAATTAATCATTGCAGAACCCGCACATGTTGAAACGCCCACAAATTTGTCCAGTTCTCCGCTCAAAAATGAAACCCTGTATTGGGGCTTTATTGGCGGCTTGGCAGTGATTTTATTATTGCTGCTCGGGCGCAGTGTGAATAAAGCTAAACTCAGTCTTTTAGCGATTTTTAGCGTGTTATTATTTAATTCACAAATAAAGCCAACTTATGCGCACGATGGACACGAACATGAAGCTGCAAAACCCACAGTCATTACTTTAACTGAGAATGGCGCAACCCGTTTAGCCGATGGCAGCGTGTTCATGCCCAAGTCAGTGCAGCATTTATTAAAAATCCAAACCATCAGCGCGCAAAGCAGCACCGTGCCTGTGAGCTTAGAACTCAATGGGCACGTTGTTCCTGACCCCAGCCACAGCGGAAAAGTACAATCGCCACTCGCGGGCAGAATTGAACAAACAGAACAAGGTTTACCCAGTTTAGGAGAAAAGGTTAAAAAAGGACAAGTTTTAGCCTATTTAGCTCCAATCGCGAACAGCGTAGACCGTGCGAATCAACAATCTTTACTCGCCGATTTAAATGGGCAAATCAATATGATTACCCGCAACGTCACCCGTTTAAAACAGCTCGGCGTGAATGCGGCGCGTAAAGATTTAGATGATGCAGAAAGCCAATTGGCAAGCCTCAACGCACGCCGTCAAGTGATTTCCTCAGGTTTGAGCGATAAACTCGCACTTACTGCACCTGTGAACGGGGTGATTTCTGCACGCAATGTGTTGGCTGGGCAAATTGTTGACCCACGTGAAACCTTGTTTGAACTGCTTGATCCTGAAAAGTTTTGGGTCGAAGCCTTGTTATACGATCCGACACTGGTTGAAAAAATCAAACACGCCCAAGCCCTGACTGAAACCCAGCAAAGTTTGCAGCTCAAACTTGTCGGGTTTGCCCATCAATTGCGGGAACATACAATTCCACTGCAATTTCAAATTCAACCGCCCGTGCCGATGCTTGCCGCTTTGCAACCTGTGAAAGTGTTTGCCCAAACCGAACAAAATATGACGGCGATACTTGTCCCTGACAGCGCGGTGTTGAAAACGATACAAGGTGAAATGCAGGTCTGGGTGCATCATCGTGCGGAAGTGTTTAAACCTGTCACCGTACAAATTCAAGTTTTAGACGGCAAACGCATTGCGATTACTTCAGGCTTGCAAGCTGGGGATCGCGTGGTCAGCACAGGCGCGAATTTACTCGCCCAAGTGCGCTAGGGGACGATATGTTTCAAACTTTAGTGCAGTTCAGTTTGCGGCAACGCCTGTTGATTTTGGTCAGCAGCCTGCTGTTAATGGCGTATGGCTTTTTCAATTTGCAGCAATTGCCTGTCGATGTGTTTCCCGATTTGAACAAGCCCACGGTCACCTTAATGACCGAAGCGCAGGGCATGGCCCCGGAAGAAGTCGAACAATGGGTGACTTTTCCGATAGAAACTGCGATGAATGGCTTGGCGGGCGTGACCCGTGTGCGCTCGGTTTCGGGCGTGGGCTTGTCGATTGTGTTCGTGGAATTTGCCTGGAACAGCGATATTTATCGCAACCGCCAGCAAGTCAGTGAACGTTTGAATCTCATCAATGCCCAATTGCCGCAAGGAATTACTCCGCAACTCGGGCCGATTAGCTCGATTATGGGCGAAATTCTGCTGGTGGCGATGCGCGGTGACGCGAACAGTTCGCCAATGCAAGTACGTGAATTGGCAGATTGGGTGGTGCGTCCGCGCCTGCTGACTTTGCCCGGCGTGGCGCAAGTGATTCCTATCGGTGGCGAAGTCAAACAATATCAAATTGTGCCGAATTTAACCTTAATGG
>JBDKHS010000007.1:0-3746 GCA_039797505.1 Pseudomonadota bacterium
TGGAGCAATTGACACGGGCGGGCGTGCCTTTGCTGGAAGGTTTGAACGATTTACGCGACAGTTTGGGGCAAACCCGTTTTCGTGAAATTGTCTCAAATATTATCGATAATATTGAAGGCGGCGAATGTTTGTCAGATGCGATGAAACACTTTCCCGAAGCCTTCGATGCAGTATTTGTGAGCTTGGTGCGGGCAGGAGAGGAAAGTGGTAATTTAAGCTTGGTTTTTAAACATTTGACTGAAAGTTTAAAATGGCAAGATGAATTAGCCGCTAAGACCAAGAAATTATTGACTTATCCAGCGTTTGTTTTTACGGTTATTATTGGGGTCTTGTTTTTTTTAATGATTTATCTTGTGCCTCAAATGATTAGTTTTATCAAAGGGATGGGCGGTGAGTTACCTTTGCACACCCGTGTTTTGTTAAGTGTGTCTAACTTTTTTGTGAATTATTGGTACGTGGTTTTAAGTGCGCCTGTTCTAAGCTTTATCCTGCTAAAAACTGCCATGAAAATGAGTTTTAAAGTCCGCTTTAATGTGGATCGCCTAAAATTGAAGATATGGATTATGGGACCAATTTTAGAAAAAATTATTTTAGCGCGGTTTACCAACTTTTTTGCTTTGTTATATGGTTCAGGTATTACCGTGTTAGATGGTTTGCACATTAGCAAAGGTTTGGCGGGCAATTTGGTCATTGAAGCGGCGATTCAAAAAGTTATTGATAGCATTCAAGAAGGTACAAGTATTGGTGACAGTTTCGACCAAGTGCGTTTTTTTCCGCCATTAGTATTGCGCATGGTGAGAATTGGGGAAATGACGGGTGAATTGGAAGCCGCATTAAATAATGTCAGTTATTTTTACAATCGTGAAATTAAAGATTCTATAGAAAAAATTCAGACATTGATTGAGCCAGTCATGACTGTATTATTGGGGGCAATGTTAGGTTGGGTAATGATTTCAGTGCTCGGACCTATTTACGACATTATTAGCAAATTTAAGTATCGTTAAACAGAGGCAGCATGAAACGGCGAATTCTCTATTTTTCAGAAAATAATTTGCAAGCTTATCAAGTTATTAATAATGCCTGTATGTTATTAAAAACTTTTCAGAATGATGAACAAGGTATTGCCGATTTTGAAAGTTATCTGCTGTCTGATAAAAATATTCCCATTTGTTGCTTAATTGATACTTTACAAGAAGAATTTCACTCCATCACTATTCCTCATGTTTTAGGAAAAGATCGCAAGCATTTATTAACTAATCGTAAAAAACGTTTATTTGATCGTGTGGATTATACCCATGCTGTGATACAAGGGCGTGAATCTTCAGGGCGGGGCGATGATAAAGTCTTGTTTGCGGCTCTGAGTAATTTGGAATTATTACAACCCTGGCTTAACCTAATTTTGAGCCATAAAATACCTGTGACGGGTATTTATTCTGTGCCTTTGCTCAGCCATATCGTGTTAAGGTTGTTGATGCCTGCAAAACACTGTTTGTTGGTCGTTCCCAGTTCTCCACTCAATACACATGCGGGTTATGGCTTGCGTCAAAGTTTTTTTGTGGAACAAACTTTACAATTCAGCCGTCTCAGTGCACTCACGGAATTTGATGCGCATACGATAGCGGAGCAAATTAAAAAAACTGAGCGTTATTTAGTAAATTCCCGTTTATTACCCCATACTGAAAAATTAAGCACTTTTTTACTAGATAATGGGCAAATTACAGCGATTAATAAAGCCTCATTTGAAGAAGCTTGTGAAATTGTAAGTTTGGAAACGGTGGCACAGAATATTGGTTTAACTGTGCTGAATAGCCCTTTATATTTACATCATTTAATTATTTATTATCTCGCAACACATCGCGTTAAAAATCAATATGCTCGCATCCAAGATATTCGTTATTATTTATATCGTTTATTTAATCGTGCGCTGAAAGTTACGGCATTTGGCTTGGTGATTTGTTCGGGCATGTTGGCAAGCAGTTTTCTCTATCAAAGTTGGCAAGTGTGGCTCGATGGTAGCAAAACCACGGCACAAATCGAGTTGACTCGTGCCGAATTGGCTCGTAAACGCGCCGAGTTGCCGCAGTTGACTACTGATATTGTGGTTATTCGGAATGTGGTTGATGTGGGGCGTTATTTACAATCACAGCAGCTTTCACCCCAGCTTATTTTGCAATTGATCAGCACTGTGCTGAAAAAGACGGATGAGCTTTCCGACAGCCAAAAAGAACAATTACAGATTGAGCGAATTGAGTGGGGGATGGGGGAAAATTTGGGACAAATTTTTGAAGGTGAAGTCCCGAAAGAAACGCTTGCACCGCCGCCGCCACCTCCCCCGCCTACGCGCAATGCTTTCGGACAGGCTTCTTTGTCAAATCGAATCGCGCCGCTCCCTGTGAAGCCTGAGCTCACAGATTATCTTGAGGCGATTCGGGTACATGGTAAAATCGAGCCTTTCGATGGCAATTATCCTCGGGCGCGGGCCTTGTTTAACCAGATGATTCAATTATTAAACCAGCAAAAAGTGTGGACTGTGACCCCGTTAATTTCCCCGTACAATATTACCCCAAAAACACGGGTTCAAGGGGGTACAAGCACCTCGAAAACTACACCTCAAGCTCCATTTGCGTTTGAAATTCAGCTTAAACACCCTTATGCCAAAAAATCCTCCTAAATCTGCTTTGCCGCAAATCAGTCTCGAATGGGAAGTGGTGCGTGCTGCATGCCTTTGGCTGAGTGGTGGGCTGTTATTGGCGGTGGCGTTGTGGATGGGAAGTCGTGAATATTTACGCTATCTTTTGCAATGGGATAGTCAACAGCGTCAAACTATCAGTAATTTGCAAAAAGAATTGTCGAATGTGAAAGAAGCCTTGGCAATTGTCAATACGGATTATTATTCAGATTTTCAAAAATTTAACAAAAATGGTTTTTTCAAAAGTACCGATATTCCTGCTGAAGAACAAAGGCTTGCTGCGCTTGAACAAATAAATGAGCGTATTGAAGCAATTACCAATAAATTAAAAATCCCTTTTAAAAATCACAGTCTGGCAGAGCGTTTGAACTATGAATTGCCTACGGAATTCAGCTTGCCTGATAAGTTAAAGATTTACAGTGCTCAATTAACGCTTGAATTAGGTATGTTGCATGAAGATGATTTATTGAATTTTATCAATCAATTAAATCAGCAAAGTCCCCCAGGTTTATTCAATTGGCAGCATTGTGACTTACAGCGGAAGGCTGACTTTAATTTTAAAGATGCGCAACATGTCAATATTTCCGCAGTGTGCAAACTCCAATGGTATACCGCATTGGAACTTATGCCCACGCCATAACTATCTAATTTTATGGAAAATATTTATTATCTTAAAGCAGTTTATAAAATTCTCGCCACTAGAGGAACGAGATAAAAAGAACTTAAAACCGCTTTAATCTTTAGCCTCCTAGGAAATTTAGGGGAGAGTTGGGCTTGATGAGCCATGTTATAATAACTACTCACATTTAACGGTTATTCTTCATGATTACAATTGAAACTTTAAGAAAACGGGCGATAAAGTTTGCGAAAGACTTTGAGCAAACCACTTCCGAAAAACGCAATGATCAAAATTTCATGCGCGGCTTGCTGTGCGATATTTTTGAAATTAGCTCAAATCGCATTGAGTGGCAATATCCTGTGAAAGAGCACAAAACCACACGTTTTATTGATGGTTTGTTGCTCGGCACTTTGCTCATCGAAATGAAAACGGCGGGTA
>JBDKHS010000008.1:0-2710 GCA_039797505.1 Pseudomonadota bacterium
TTATCTAGGGTTGAATCATCCAACACAAGCAAGCCCTTATCCTTCTCTACCAAGTGTAAACATCGTGTTATCGCATCATGTGCAGGTGCGTGTATGGGTTGCACTCGACTAGCTTCAAGACAGCTATAGCTTTTCTGAGCTGCAACCAAAAAGTTTATATAATCGTATTCGTCACATCGTTTCGGATTCATTCCCTTTTCGATGCTACTTTTGCGCCAACTGCGTAACTCCTAAGTAGGCAAGCTCATTGAGAATTATGAAATGTAGAGACTTCATATTTTCTCAGATTTTATTCAGCTTGCCTTTCTTATCCCGAACTCAGGTTAGTTTAGAAAAGTTTTTAGAGCCTTTTCAAAACGTCTAACCGAATTGAACAATAATTCCATTATGTTATCTCTTACAGTACATTTATAGATGTTTAGCCACTGCAATCATTTTTGATGCCAAATTGTAGCATAAGATATGCCCTCCATCTTTTAAGTTATCACCTTAGGAGTTACGCAGTTGAAACATTAATTCTTTTATTTACAATGAGTTATTATTGTGCGCCGCACAATCATGTTTCCAGTAAAATCAAACAGTTACCTATTCAACTGCGTAACTCCTACACCTGTAAGCACTTGAAACATGCGTGTTATCCCCAAAACTTCTAAAAATGCTATGCTATACGGCACTGAATACACGCATCAGGCAAATTGTGGCATGGTTTAAAACCACACACTTCAGCCTGCTCACTCACTGAAAATCAACTGATGAGAAGCTCTCATGTCTTTACCCCAAACAACATATGATGAATTGCCCTATACCTCCACCCCAATGGGATATGCACAACCAGAACGCTTGGCAATCTTAGCCAAGGTATTTGGCATGCAAAGCCCAGCAATTGCTAGTGCACGCGTGCTGGAATTGGGTTGTGCAGATGGGATTAATTTAATCACCACCGCCCAACATTTCCCAGAAACCGAATGTATCGGGATTGATTTGTCCGCGCAGCAAATTAATGCAGGACAGGCGATGATTGAAAGTTTGGGGTTGAAAAACATCACCCTGAAACAGGCCAATTTATTAGACTTAGATGCCAGTCTCGGCAAATTTGATTACATTATTGCCCACGGGATTTATTCATGGGTTCCTGCGGTCGTACAAGAAAAAATTCTGAGTTTATGCAAAGACTTATTAAATCCCACGGGCGTGGCTTATGTAAGCTATAACACCAAACCCGGTTGGAATATGCGCGGTGCAATTCGCGACATGATGCTGTATCACACGGGCAAAATTCAAGACCCGAAAGCCCGCGTCAGCCAATTACGCGCCTTGTTAAAATTTTTAGCAGACTCAAGCAATACGGGTGATGATTCTTACAGCTTGTTTTTGAAAGAAGAATGCAGCACTTTCATCGAGTTGCCTGAAGCCTATTTATTCCATGAGTTTTTGGAAGAAGAAAATCAACCGCTGTATTTCCATGAGTTTATTCAACAAGCACGGGCGCACGATTTAGAATATTTATCTGATGCGTTCTTACACAGCATGTTGAGTGTGAATTTCCCACTCGAAGTGCAAAAAACCCTGCAATTGTTCCAAAATGATTTAATCCAGCAAGAACAATACATGGATTTTTTACGCAATCGCCATTTCCGCCATACCTTGCTGTGTCACAAAGGCACAGTGCTGAATCGTGCCTTAAACGCCAGTATTTTTGAAGGCTGCTATATTTCGGCAAACTTGGAACAAGTGAGCGATAACGGCACGGTATTGCAGTTTAAAAATCAACGCGGCACGGTCAGCACTGAACGTCCCTTGTTGAAAGTGATGTTGAAATTGCTGGGTGCACAATGGCCACAAATGTTCGCATTTTCCGATTTGGTGGAGCAAACCCGCAAAGTGCATGGCAAATCTAGCCCTGAAGATGAAACTGAAATCGCAGAAATGTTATTGATGTGTTACAGCCGTGGTTTGATTGAATTACATCTTGAAGCTCCCAAATTTATTACCCACGTCAGCGAACGCCCTACCACCACGGCCTTGGTGCGCTTATTGGTGAGCAAGGGCAATCATGTGGTGAATTTGCGCTGTGAATATTTCAAGATTGAAAATGCGGTGTGCTTACAAATTCTGCCTTATTTGGATGGTAAACATACCCATGAGGATTTATTGACGCTGTTAAAACAGTGGCTGAAAGAGGGGAAATTAGGCTTTTCTAGCCAACAAGCCACTGCCGATAAGCCGATGTCATTGACGGCAGAACAAGCGAATAATGTGTTGCAACAAAGTTTAGATGAGGCCTTGCAATTAATTGCGGCAGCAGCGTTGTTGATTGCGTAAGCTATTTTAAAACTTATAGCCTGAATCAGGATTTACAGCATTCGCTTGCTGGTGCAGGTTTGTAACCTGCACCGTAACGTTTCAGTCGCGTAGGTTGGGTTGGCGTAAGCTAACCCAACGAAAACATGAAATAAGGGATTAAGTTGAGTTGCCGTTGGCAGCCCAACCTACGAAGCTTTTTAAGGCAATAATTATTAGTTAATCACGCTTTTTCATCAATTCAATAATTTCTTTTAAGTAATTAATTTCTTTAGCTTGTTGTTCAATAATAAGATGCAATTTTTCTATTTCATGCTCAAATTCTTTTTCTGATTTTGTGACATTGCAGGTTTCAATATATGAATAACTTGCCCCATTAATTTCACCTAAATTAATTAATACTTTCCCT
>JBDKHS010000009.1:0-2774 GCA_039797505.1 Pseudomonadota bacterium
GATTGATTTGCAAATTTGCGGCTAATAATTGCAATTGTTTGAGCAGTAATTTTTGTCCGTTTAATGCCGCATTTAGCTGAGTATTCAGGCGAAAATTGTCAGGCAAATGTTGCGGACTGAAGGGGGTTAATAATAGATTTTCGCTGGTTAGATTCAAATCAGCTTGCAAACTGGGTAACCATTGCGCATGACCTGTCAGTTTTAGCGTGCCGTCTAACAATTTCGCGTCTAAAGTTTCAAGGGTGGCGTGTTCCCAATCACTTTGCAGTTTCACATGTAAATGTGTGGGTTGTGGCAAGGCGGGCGTGCTAATTTCAGCATCGCTGCTGAGCTTCACTTTTTGCCAATCCCCTGTTATTTCTAGCTTTCCTGATGCAGTTACTTGGGGTAATTTTGCCGAGGTTTGCAGTTTTAAATTCAATGCGTGCGGAGCTTGCAAGCCAAAATTACCCGAAAGTTCCGCTTTTAATTGGGGCAAATCAATCAGCAATTTTTGTAAATTTAAGCTATTTTCAACAGAAGCTTGTAAATTGATGCTATTAATTTCAATAGGGGCTTGTTCCGCTTGTTGAATGCTCAGTTTTTGCAAACTAATATCGTCAATTTGTATGGCTAGCGGCAATTTTATGTCGGGCAGTTCAGGTTTTTGAAAAGGCTTTTTTTCTGTGGGTTGTGGGGCTGGTGCACTGGGAGGTAATTTAACTTTTGCCGTATTTAATTTGAATTCTGATAAATGTAACTTCCCTTGCAATAATTCGCTGCTGTGCCACACGAAAACGGTTTGCTCGGATTGAAAATTGACCTCTGAGCTGGTGTAACTTAAGCCTTGTAATTCTAAGCGATCCAATAAATTACCGCGTACTTGTGCGACATGCAGCGCGGGCACATATTGCTGGGCTTGAATAAATAAAAATTGCGTGCCGATTTCTGTCCAGAGCAATAAAAATATTCCCAAACACAACAACAGCAGCAAACCAAAAATACTGAGCAGAATACGCCACAACCAAGGTTTCATCATTTTTAAACTTTTTAAGTAGATAATTGAACAGAATGTGCTACGCTCCTGTTTGTGGAGCGGTTGTTTAGCCTAGTATCTCTATGATTTATTTTCAAATATATCTCACAAAAGCAGACCTATTTTATCAGCGACTTCCCGTTTAAAGCCTTGCAACTGCCTTAAAAAAGCACCGCTAGAGCCACTTTTTGAAAAAAAAGATATAATTAGGTATATATCAATTTGTTCAAACCAGTGGCAAAAATCAATGCGTATCGTGTTTAGTTTATTAGCTTTGTTGTGCAGTTTAACGGCTTATGCCCAGTCATTAAGTTCAGATGTGTATCTGGATCGTTCCTACCGTGATGAACGTCAATATCGAGAAGAAGAGCGTTTACGGCGCGAACATATTCGTAAAGAAGAACGTTTACGGCGTGAACATGAGCGTGAACGTATTCGAGAACATCGCCGTGAAGAAAGACGCGAGCATCATCGTCATCACAGAGACTAACTTACCGTAAAACCCTCTTTATAGAACCGATTTGAAATCATCCCTATTCTGAAGTTAAGCTTCAAACTGAATAGTTGATGTTGTCAAAAGAGCTGGTTGTAGGTGCGAATTTATTCGCACAACGCGCTCGAATTAAAAATGCATGCGAATAAATTCGCACCTACAACCAGCTCAACCTCGTAAACTTAGCTTAAAATGTGAGATTCCAAATCGGTTCTATAAACAGGGCGCAGTTCTCCATTCACTGCGCCCTGTTTTCGCATTGAAATATTACAGCTTCAAACGTTTAAAAATCGTCTCGGGCACATGGACAATAATTCCCATGATGATTTGCCAAAACCACGGCAAATAAACGATGTCTTTGCGTTTAATAATCGCCTGATTAATGCCCTCTGCAATTTGTTCAGGTTGCGCCCACAACGCGCCTTTCTTCGCAATTTGCGCAGTCATTGGGGTGTCTACAAAACCTGGTTCAATCGTTAAAACCTGCACATTTGCCTTGTGCAAACGATTGCGCAAGCCTTGCAAGAATAAATTCACCGCACCCTTTGCCGTGCCGTAAACATAATTACTTTGTCGTCCACGGTCGCCCGCCACCGAAGAAATCACCGCAATACAACCATAACGTTGTTTTTCAAAGAAATTTGCCAAGGGCGTGAGCAAAGACACCACGCTCAGGAAATTGGTTTTCAAACACATTTCCGCTGTGCTGTAATCTTGTTCACAGGCTTTTTGGTCATCTAAAGTGCCGTGTGCAATCAGCACCAAATCCAAACCTTGTAACTGGCTAATGGCTTGTTTAATTAAAGCTTCATGCTGCGCAAAATCATTTAAATCTAACGCAATTTCACTGACTTGTGGTGCACCACGCACTTTCAAATCCGCTGCAATCTGGCTTAATTTGTCGGCATTGCGCCCGACTAAACACAGGCTATTACCTTGAATTGCAAACAATTTTGCAGTGGCTTGGGCAATCGCAGACGTTGCCCCAATAATCAAAACTTTACGCATAAATTTCTCTGGTTACTCGTCGCCAAAAACTGGAAGAAAACGCGGGGTCAATGTGCGCGGCAAATGCCTGCCATTGCGGATAATAGGCTTGGAAATTTTGCGGCGAAAGCCGTGCATCTTTGCAGGGATAAACCGCACCGCCTGCATCACGCACGCGCGCATCCAAACGCTCTAGTAATTCAAAAGTACCCGCGCCTTTAATGGGAAAATCTAAAGCCAACGTCACGCCCTTACGGGGAAAAGACAGCATTCCGGGCG
>JBDKHS010000010.1:0-3152 GCA_039797505.1 Pseudomonadota bacterium
CGAAACGGCGACCGCATTCACGACATTTGTAGTTTTGTGTGCCTGAACGGGTTTTTCCATATTTTACGACGTGCAGTGCTTTACAGTTTGGGCAAGTCAGCATCTTACTTCTCTTCTATAATTGGCAGTTTTCTTATTTTAATATCACGGCCTCTTTTGCACTACCAAAGCTTTTAATTAAACCTAATGGCAGTGGCGTTTAGGAGCAAAGGACTTACACTCCTAAATCTGAACTTACAGAAAATCTAAATCTTGAATAATTGCCCGATTTTCCGCTTCTTGTGAAACGCTTTGCTGCAATACTTCTTTTAAAAACTTCAGATAAATCGTGTAAATACGTTCTTGTCCATCATCTTCTCTGACGATAAAAAACGGCGCGTAAGTCACCGCATGTTGCGCTGCTAAACGCATTCCTTCAGTTTCAGGATCGCGCTCGTCTGCAATCACAATCCGATCAATCTTTGCGAGCAAGCCCGCACTTTCCAATTGCTGGCTGACTTGCTGGCATTTCGCACAAAATTCGCCATCAGCTTTGATTTTCTTAACGAAAGTAATATGACGTGCCATAAAAATTCCTCATAAAGCAGCCCCTAAATCCCCTAAAGGGGACTTAAAAGATAAAATCTTTGATGTTTAGCCCCCTTTAGGGGGTTGGGGGCGCAGTAAAATTTAAAACCTAACGCGGTTTAATCCCATGATGAGCATGTAAACCGCATTCTTTATGCGCGGCTTCTTCCCACCACCAACGACCTTCACGCTCGGCTTGATTTGGCAACACCGCGCGAGTGCAAGGTTCGCAGCCAATACTGATAAATCCTTGTTCATGCAATTCGTTGTAGGGCACATCGTTATCACGGATGTACTGCCACACTTGGGCTGAAGTCCAATGGGACAAGGGATTAAATTTCACTAAGCGTTGCGTTGCCGTAGAAAATAAACCATCTTCTTGCACCACAGGCAAAGCGGCGCGGGTATTGGCACTTTGGTCTTGACGCTGTCCTGTAATCCACGCGTCCAATTGTTGCAACTTGCGCCGCAAAGGTTCGACTTTACGAATCGCACAACATTCTTGATGCCCATCTTGATAAAAACTAAACAAACCCTTCGTTTTCACCAAGTTTTCTACAGCAGTATTGTCGGGAAATAAAATATCTAACTCGACATGATAATGTTTACGCACGCGCTCTAAAAAAGCATAAGTCTGTGGAGCTAAACGTCCTGTGTCCAAGCAAAATACCGAAAAATTCGGGTCAATCTTGCTCAACATGTCCACTAACACCACATCTTCCGCCCCACTGAAAGACAAGGCAAGTTTCGGAAAATTTTGCACGGCGATTTCTAAAATCGCTTGCGGATCGGCATCAACATGGCTTTCAGCCCATGCTTTAATTTGTCCACTATCGGCAGACATAGCATTCCTCATGATAGTCACAGGCAGATTCGTCGCCTTGTTTAAATTGAAATTTTACTGCGCCCCCAACTCCTTAAAGAAGCCCCCAACCCCCTAAAGGGGGCTTTAAAGACAAAATCTTTTATGTTTAGCCCCCTTTAGGGGGTTGGGGGCTTCTTTTAAGGGGTCTGACTTTAATCTTTTTTAAGTGAGATTAGCACCTTAACAAAAAGCTTTTATAGCTTAAAGGAATAAAAAATCATAAATCTATAATTTTTTGCTATTAATCAACAGGGAAAATCATGAATGATTCTTAAGGTATTTACTTGCAGAACCCATTTGGAGTTTTAAACTTAGGCGAAGCTTGCGAGACTGAGTCCCTTGTCGGTGCGAATTTATTTGCATAAATTTTTAATTTTAAAGCACTGCGCGAATAAATTCACATTTACAATCAAGTAGTTTAACAAGACAAACTTGTTGATGCAGTTTAGTTTTATAATAAAACACCGCTTGGCTTTTTAAAAAAACCTGTTACTGCATAAAACCCGTTAGAATATGACGCAAATCCCTTTTATTTTGGAACACTGAATATATTTGTATGAGCCAACTAAAATTATTTTATGGGGATAAATGAAGAAGATGTCGTGGCTACAATATTTTATCAGATTGATATTATTTAATATTTTCTTCATTCTATCCGCCTGTACTCATGCTGGGGCAAGCGAAGAAAATTCGCGTGAATTAACCGTCGGCATTGCGCCTTATTTGCCCGCTGCCAAATTGATTGCACAACATGCACCCTTAGCAGATTATCTCAGCAAAGGTTTGGCAGAAAGTGTGGTGCTGTTAGACAGCGAAAATTATAAATCTTTTCAAGAATATAGCCAAAAAGGTTTATACGATATTTTAATCACCCCGATTCATTGGGGCAGAGCCGCAGAAAGCAGTAATTTATATCAACGAGCCGTTAAAACTCGACAAAGCGTTTTTGCAAGTCTGGTAGTGCGTAAAGATTCTACAATTTACAATGCTTCGCAACTGCAAGAATTGCATCTTGCCTTACCACCGAATCATGACGTGGTACATTATCTTGCCTTACAAACCTTACGAGATTATCGGGTAGAGCAGGGGCGAAATTTGCGTGTAGAAATTATTGAGCCGTATAGCAAAGCCCTTAATCAAGTTTTACAGGGGAATGTTGAAGCGGCGGCAATTGCAGAGCAAAATATTGAAAAATATTTAGATAATCCACAAGGCAAATTCAGAATTATTGCTGCCTCGATGCCAATGCCAAGTTTTGTGGTGATGCTTAATAGTCGTTTAGGCTATGAAAAGATAAATAAAATTAGAAAGTTATTGTTGAGTTTTTCGCAAACCGAGGTGGGAAAAACTTATTTTAAGCACTCAGGCTGGCAGGCTTTTTTGCCCTTAGACAATGATACTTTCACCGCTTTAGATGCCGATTTGCTTAGAAACTTTTAAGTAATCTGACCACTTGCCCCAGAAATCCAGCTCCAAAAGTCCTTGAACGTGAAAAAACTGTCCTTCTGATTTGACACACCTGACTAATCATCATAAAATTATCGGCTTATGTCGACAGAACTACCAGAATTTATTGAACCCTTACGTCTTGCGCAGCATGAACGCAGCTTACAAGGGCTTCTGCCCATTGTACAGATGGCGCGCTTGCAAGACAGTTTGTGTGATACTCAGGGTGAAATTTCCATTGTATTGAATTTTCAATACGATGATCAACATCGCC
>JBDKHS010000011.1:0-6528 GCA_039797505.1 Pseudomonadota bacterium
CCCAGCGATGACCCCAGTTTGTCGCCGATGGAATTGTGGTGTAACGAATCGCAAGAACGTTATGTGCTCGCGATTGCGCCCGAAAACTTGCCTTTATTTGAAGCCTTATGTGAGCGTGAACGCTGTCCTTATGCGGTGTTAGGCACGGCAACCCAAGCCCGCCATTTGCATTTGGACAAAGCGGAAGAGGCGATTATCGACATGCCTTTATCGGTGTTATTAGGTAAACCGCCAAAAATGCGCCGCGAAGTGCAACATATCACCCCCGCTACACAAGCACTAAATCGTCAACCAATTGAATTATATGATGCAATTAAGCGCGTGCTGCATTTACCTACAGTGGCAGATAAACGCTTTTTAATCACCATTGGGGATCGCAGTGTCGGCGGCTTAAGTGTGCGTGATCAAATGGTCGGCCCTTGGCAAGTGGCAGTAGCAGATTGTGCCGTGACTGCCACCAGTTTTCACAGTCACACAGGCGAAGCGATGGCGATGGGCGAACGTGCGCCGATTGCCTTGTTAAATCCTGCGGCTTCGGGGCGGATGTCGATTGGCGAAGCGATTACCAATATTGCTGCCGCCCCGATTGCTGAGCTGAAAGACCTTGTTTTATCTGCGAATTGGATGGCAGCTTGTGGGCAACCCGGTGAAGATGCCGCCTTGTATGACACCGTGAAAGCCGTCGGTTTGGAGCTGTGCCCTGCGCTGGGAATTAATATTCCCGTGGGCAAAGATTCGCTGTCAATGAACACGGTCTGGGATGAAAAGGCGGTCACTTCGCCTTTATCCCTGATTATTTCTGCCTTCGCCCGCGTCACCGATGTGCGCCAAAGTTTGACCCCGCAATTGCACGGCGGTGACACGGCTTTGTTATTGATTGATTTAGGAAAAGCACAAAATCGGCTCGGTGGTTCTGCCTTGGCACAGGTTTATCAACAACTGGGTGAAGTTGCGCCTGATGTGGATAATCCTGAAGATTTAAAAGCCTTTTTCTATGCAATTCAGTCGCTTAATCAACAAGGCAAATTGCTGTCTTATCACGACCGTTCCGACGGCGGCGTATTCGTGACTTTGTGCGAAATGGCGTTTGCGGGACATTGCGGGCTGGATGTGCAATTAGACGGGCTGAGCAGCGACAGTTTGGCGGTGTTATTTAACGAAGAATTGGGCGCAGTGATTGAAGTCGCAGCAAACCAAGTGGAAAGCGTGTTGGCGTGGTTTGCAGAAAATACGAATTTAGCAATTCATCACATTGCAAGCCCGAATAAAACCGACAGTATTCATATTTATCAACAAGATAATTTATTATTCAGCCAGCCCTTGGGACAATTGCACCGTGATTGGAGCGCAACCAGTTATCAGTTACAAAAGCTGCGTGATAATCCCATTTGCGCCCAACAAGAATATGATGCTTTGTTAAATCGTCAAGATTCGGGGCTATTTTTAGACACCCGTTTCAACTTGTCCGCCCCTGCAATTCTTTCGACTCGCCCTAAAATGGCGATTTTGCGAGAACAAGGGGTGAATGGTCAAACGGAAATGGCGGCTGCCTTTGATTATGCGGGTTTTGACTGTGTCGATGTGCACATGAGCGATATTCTCACCGGGCGCACCCAGTTACGCGAATTTCAAGGTTTAGTGGCATGTGGCGGCTTCTCATATGGCGATGTGCTCGGGGCGGGCGGCGGTTGGGCAAAATCGATTTTATTCAATTCTCGCGCTGCGGATGAGTTTTCCGCATTTTTCCAACGAAATGACAGTTTTGCCTTGGGCGTGTGTAATGGTTGTCAGATGATGGCGCAATTACGCGACATGATTCCGAATGCCAGCCATTGGGCAACGTTTGAACGCAATGCTTCGGAACAGTTTGAAGCGCGGGTGGTAATGGTGGAACTGCCTGATTCGCCTTCATTATTTTTGCAAGGCATGGCGGGTTCACGGATTCCGATTGTGGTTTCACATGGCGAAGGACAGGCGATTTTCCGTGAAGGTCACTGTGCAGAAAGTTTACTGGCTGAAAAACTGGTGGCGATGCGTTATGTGGATAATGCGGGCAAAGTCACGGAAACCTATCCTGCTAATCCGAATGGTTCGCCTTTGGGAATTACGGGTTTGACCACGCTTGACGGTCGTTTCACTATCATGATGCCACATCCTGAACGGGTATTTTTAACTCAACAATTCTCTTATTTACCAAAGACTTGGCAGGCAAAAGAAAGTCCATGGATGCAGATGTTCTGGAATGCGAGAAAATGGGTGGGGTAGTTTTCCGCTAGGCTCGTGATGAGAAAAGCCTCTCTTTAGTTAATGAAGAGAGGCTTTTTTATTGGGGTTCTAATCTCGTTCCCATGCTCCTTAAGTTAAGCGTAAAACAAGATGGTATGCGGGTTTAGCTTCATCCTTTGAAAAAGGGGGATTGAGAGGAATTTAAGATCGTCGCAACTTCTGAGATTTTTAAATCCCCCTGCCCCCTTTTTCAAAGGGAGTGAAAGACTAAAAACTTGAGCTTACAACAAGTTACATTTTGAATATCAATAAGATAGTGCTTAACTTAATGGCTGTAAAGCAACGCTTGGGAACGAGGAAAAAGCTTGGGGCGCAATGTTTTGGTCGTGCTCACTTTAAAAGAAGACCCCAACCCCCTAAAGGGGGCTAAACATCTGTATTGTTAATGTTTGAAGTCCCCTTTAGGGGATTTAGGGGCTTCTTTAAGCAATTAAAAAATACTTAGCAAGCACGCCCCGTTTTTTACAAGGTAAAAGTAAAATCTTTCACCAAAGCCCCGCTCATTAACGTACTGTTGACAGAACGCTGTTCATACGTATCGCTGTCGATAATCATTTCCTGCTCTTGGGTCAAAGCCAGCAAATTATCGCCCAAAATGTTGAAAATAGTTTCATCAAAACGCATCACATCCAAAGGCGCGACAATTTCACCCTTTTCCACCCAAAAACTTGCAAAACGCGTCATGCCCGTAATGCGGCACGCGGCGCGGTCAGAATAATTTAAATACCACAAATTATTAATATACACGCCCGTATCCAAAGTTTTCAAAACATCGGCTTGGGGAAAATCGCCCGCCGCCAACTGTAAAGAATTAGGCATTTCTTCTTCGTCAGCACCATTGGTTACAAGCCCAAATTCTTGCGCAGAACGCGGTGAAATCAATGCCGTTTTCCACTCGCCTTTTTCGATTAAAGTCACCGCATCAGGTTTAATAAATCCCTGTGCCTGAAAAGCTGGAGCTATGCCGCCCGCCGTGTGTTCGCGTAGGCTGATGCTGGGGTGTAAATTTTGTTTTGGGGCTTGCGACATGCGGAGCAAAGGGCTTTGTTTAGAACAATGTGCTTTCGCACTGAAACCGTCCCAAGTCAACATTCCAATAATTTCCGACAAGGCAGCCGGTGCGAGATAAACCCGATATTTGCCGCGCGGAATTTTGCGTGAAGGCTGTTTCAACAATTCCAATTCTTGCAGCGCACGATCCACTTTTTGCTGAAATGCCGCATTATCCCAATGCAAGCCTGCGTAAGCAGTTTTCACCGCCTTATCTTTGCTGTGATAAAAACTCCAATCCAAATTAAAACTGTAGCTGCTGTGCCAATTGCGTTGTCCCAAGGAATTGGCAAAACCTTTGAAAATGCCGCCTTCCGCATAAATCCCTACAAAATCATGTCCTTGAACTTGATTAATAATTTCTGTAACTGCATCTTTCGGATGGGGCAACGCATTATTGCCCAAGTGCTCACTGGAATTAATTTCCGTCGCATAAAGCAAATGTGGATCGGCTGGCAGGCTGGGCAATATTGCGCGTAAATTTTCCAAAGCACTCAAAAGCTGCGCTTGATCTAAAGTTTTTTCGCCGCTTAAGGCTAATTTTGCATGGGCATGTCGTGCGCCATCAATTAAATCCAAGGTTAAATAACGCTGTTCCACCGTGCCTGCTTGGCGAATTTTGGCGTGATTAAAGCGGGTAAAATCGGAGTGTTCGCCTTCAAATTTGCACAGGAAAATCTCAGCTCCATGCAATTGCGCGGTCAAATAATCCATTAATTGGTAAAAATATTGTTCCATTAGGCTGCCCCCCCGAAAACTTCAACGTCTTTAAACGCACAAACTGGGGAGGCGTGTCCGACTTGAATCACTTGATTAGGCTCGCCCTTGCCGCAGAATGGCACACCCAACACTTGAAATGTGGCTTGATTGCCCACTTTATGCAGATTGCGCCAGAAGGTTGCCGAGATACCGCGATAATTTGGATTTTTAACCAGTTGGGTTAATTTGCCATTTTCTATTAATTGTCCCTTCTCGCAACCGAATTGGAATTTATTGCGAGAGTCATCAATCGACCACGAAATATTGGTTTGCATGAAAATGCCGCGCTCGGTGCTGGCAATAATCTCATCAAAGCTGCTTTTACCAGCTTCAATATTTAAATTTGCCATGCGGTCAATCGGGGGACGATTCCAACTACAAGCCCGCGCATTGGCAACGCCCGCACTGCCTGCACGATATTGAGAACCAATTCCCCCCAGCGGAGTTTGTAAAATGCCCTCACGAATCACATAAGTTTTATTAGCGGCACTGCCTTCGTCATCAAAACCATAGCTTGCAAATTGTTCGCTCAGCGTGGGGTCAAAGCAGACATTGAGCAGTGGCGAGCCATATTGATATGTGCCAAACATGTCCATGTTGACAAAGCTTGTGCCTGCATAATTACGTTCATCGCCTAAAATTCTATCTAATTCCAAAGGATGCCCAATAGATTCATGAATTTGTAACAGCATTTGGTCAGGCGCAAGCACTAAATCACGGGTATCGGTGGGGCAGTCGGGTGCGGTGAGCAACGTTAAAGCTTCATCTGCCAATTCGCGACACGCGCCATAAAAACCGATGCGTTCTAAAATTTCTAAACCGCCTTGCTGAGAATGTCCATGTGCGCCAAAACTGCGGCGTTGGGTTACCAAACCTTCATTAGCAATCACGCTGATGTGCGGCACAATTTGCTGCAAGTGCTGAAAAACTTCGCCGCCTGCATTGGTTAAATAATAATATTGGCTATCTGTCCATTCTAAACTCAGTTCAGTTTCTACAAGGCGTGGATCAGCGGGACATTGTTGGGCTTCGTGTTGTAATAAGGCAATTTTTTCAGCAAGGCTTAAACTTTCCCACGGGGTTTTAATCGGGGAATGGTATTCGCCTTGTGGGTGTGGCATGGGGATTTTTGAAAAGTTGGTCACGCTGTAATGGCGGCTGCGTTGCGCCCACTGGCGTGCCCGAATAATGGCTTCATATAAGCCTGCAGTGCTTAAATCGCTGGTTGCAGCATAACCCAAACCGCCTGCTTCAATCAGAGTAATCATCGCGCCTGTGTCATAATTCAATTCAGGCGGCTCTGCGATTTGGTTACGGACGGTGATTTCTTCGCTGCGTTTCACCACATAGCGCAGAGAACAGAAGGGTAAGTCGGGTAATACTTTGCGAAAACGTTGCTTAATTTCGGCGAACATCGCTTATTGACTCCTCAATACTGCTTATAAAGTTAAGTGCTTGCCAAAACACGGGCGCGTTTGCGCGCTTCTTGTGCACAATTTTTGTCACCCATTCCCTCACATGCCAAGGCGATTACGACCCAATTACGTACCCGTAACCACTTGCTATCATTAGAGAAAGTATTTGACTTGGAGGCGAGATTGGCAGCGCGTGACCAATCTTCTTGCTGAAGGCGCACCCCTGCAAGATTGTGCCATAAAATCGGATTGCGTGGATCAATGCGCAGTGCACGTTCTAAGAGCGCGGCGGCTTGTTCACTTTCACCGGCTTCAAAATGTTTTTTTGCATCATTGATGAGAGAAGTAATTGCGGATGAGGTATCGGGTGCACTGGTGCGTGATTCGTTATTGCCAGCCGCCTGAACGTTTGATGAAAGCACTGCCAATAGTGCCAATAAACCTATTAATTTCATTTGATTAACCTGTATTTTTTGCTTTTAATAATATGTTTCCACACTTCCCTGTCACTGCGATAAGCTCACATGCTAAAGCTTAATTATGCCTATAAATCCCTAAATATTAACTTGTAGTATTCTCTGGTTTAACCTGAGTATGACGAAAAAATTAATGATAAAAAATTGCACCCAAAAGAAAAAAGTATAAGCAAATACGCCACTCCAAACTCAAAGGTACAAGTATGAGTAATATACTTCATCTATTCTGCAATCTCTATGATATTGCCGCGATAAATGCGCCGCTGGAGCGACGTTATAAGTGTTCCCACACGGGAGCATCATCTCCCTTAAGTTAAGCTTTATCTTGTTGTATTTTCAAGTTTATTGTTTTTCTCTCCCTTTAAAAGAGAGAGCAGGGGGAGGAGAGTTTCAAAGTCGTAGGAGTTACGCAGTTGAATCCGTAACTGTATTACTGCGGTGGAATACGGCTTGCGCCTATTCCACCCTACGCTTGATAAAGCTTTTTGAATTAATTAACCTCGTAGGTTGGGCTGGCAACCCAACTGAACTGCTTTATTTTC
>JBDKHS010000012.1:0-4490 GCA_039797505.1 Pseudomonadota bacterium
AAGCGTTAAAAGCAAGATTTCTTAGAACACTTAGCATATTGGAGTAAATGTCTAGTAGATGAATATATCCTAGGAACTGAACGATGACTTCGACTACAACTGGGATTTGTCAGGAACAAACCTCTAAGCTGGTCGGGGTTTGTAACCCCGACCAGAACGTTTGAGAAGTCAGAATAAGCTGAAACGTTACGGTGCAGGTTACAAACCTGCACCAGCAAAAAGGGCTAAACATAAATATTTTCTTATCTTTAAAAGTCCCCTTTAGGGGATTTAGGGGCTTCTTTAGCAGTTAATACCTGCTAGGTTTTAAAAACCTAGCAGGTCTAATGCTCGACTCCCTCATTCCCAAACGCCATTAATAATTATGAGCAGGATGCTTACCAAATGAAAACTCGACATTTAGCCAAACGGCTTGCGCTTTTTTCTCTAAATTCTCGACATCGTCATAATTGTATTGTAAGCGTATCCGTGAAAATTCTGAGGGATAATAAGCCAATAATGGCGAAATGCGTTGCCGATTATTACGCAATGGATCATTAGCTCTGCCACCATCGCCCAAACTTTCACCACTGCCCCCGACTTTTTCATAGCGCAAACCCGCCGCCCATTGTGGTCTAAAGCCGACCAATGCCTGAGTATAAAATCCCCAATCTTTCAAAGTGCTTGCCTCTGCCACCAGCGTATCACCATTGCGAACAGCATCTACGCCATAATTGCGACGCATCACTTCCGTTTCCCAACTCACAAAGGGATAGCCACGGAAATTATTTTCAGGTCGCCATTTCATCACCAAATCAGCACCATAAAGTTGCGTGCTGGTGTTCATACCACCGCGATTTGCACCCCATAATGCCGACACCCCAAATTTTGCTGAGGTTTGCGGACTGAAATCCCAGCCATTTTCCAAGCGTGCTAAATACAGTAAACCCGAGCCACGCACTTCCCGATTATCCACGGTGGGGCGTTGCCCAATACTGGTATTGCTTTCGCCATGCTCTGAAGAATTACCTAAGAAACTGCTGGCGGTACTGCTATTGGGGTTTTGGGCACTAAAATAAAAGGCGGAATACCACGGCGTTGGTGCAACCCAACTGACCCGCGCCCCGCTGCTGCGTAAACCTTCGCCCCCTAATAAACGAGTATTTACAATGGATTGGTCAACCCATTGCCACGCGTGCGGATGGGTTTGATTCATGCGCCCAAATTCGGTTAAAAAATAGCCGCCTTTGACTTGTAAACCATAGGGCAGGCGTGTGGTGCTCGCAAAGGCTTCTTCTAATTCTATGCCGTCTTCACGCATTAATAAGTACGCCACCCCCCTCAAATAAGGGTCGATTTCGCCAGTTAAACTTAATTCCGCTTGTTGCAAATTAAAACCACATTTTTTGGGATCATGTCCGCCGCCTTGTAACTCGCCTAAGGTGCTATCGTTGACATTGGCGCAGCCCGCGCTAAGCATGGTGTTGAGTGAAACATCTATCAGGCGAAGTTGTCCAGTGCTGCCGAGCGGCTGTGACCATAAACTAGTTTTAGAGGTGTTTGCGGTTGAAGTTGTATTCATGCTGGGCTTATTGCTTGATTCTGCAACCGCTTGATCTAAGGCAGCATGAGAAACTTGGGGTGTGGCGATTTTGGGCGCGGGTTTTGCGGCAACAGTTTCTTTAGGCGGGGTTTTCTCTAAACTACGTAAACGCTGTTCAATGTGGTTTAATTGTTGTTGTTTTTCAAGCATGTTCTGCCGCAATGTTTCTAATTGTTTTTTTAAATGAACAACATCGTCAGCGGCAAATGCGGGAAACGCTAATAATGCACTGATGCTAAAAGTGAGTGTTTTTCTTAACATTTCAGAATGTTCCTAGAATTTTATAAAGGCTTAGAGCTATATCATGATATGTTATATTGTAACATTAACAGCGTCAAACTTAACAGTATTCCCAAGACCTATAATGTGTCGATTTAATAAATAACCTGAGTTCGGGATAAGAAAAAGTAGGAAATTTAGTCGTAGGGTGGAATAGCGCAGCGTATTCCACCCTGAAAGGTGATAACTCTAGGCAATGTGTTCCCAAGCAACGCTTCACAGCCATTGAGTTAAGAATCAAAAGCAAGATTTTTTGGAGTGTTTAGCATATTGAAGTAGGTGTCTAGTGGATGGGCATGTCCTAGGAACTGCACGATGACTTCTGGTACACGTAGGACTTGTTAGCTCTGTAGGTTGGGTTGCCCACAGCAACCCAACACCCCCTTAATATCACATTCTATTTATTCCCTATTTTCGTTGGGTTGGTTTGTCACCAACCCAATCTACGAATGACTTTGAACCCCTTACAAGGCTTAAAGATTAAAGCAGCTTTAAATATCATGTAAGGAATTGGGTTTATTGTTTCAGGGCATATTTACCTCAAAACAGCAACACAAAAAACTTACCCTGTTCAAAGCGTTTCACATTTGCAGGCAACAGGTTTTTATAAAAAAACTGATCGCCCCGATAAATAATCGCAATCGGACGTTTGCCTTGGTTTTCTGCCACAAATTGCTTGAATTTCCCCTCATCTAAAAACCGCTGTTCTGAATCAGGATATTTCAAACCATATTCCAGTTCACCGTGCGACAGCATATAAATATCTTTGCGTTTATACGCCCACGCCACCGCATGAACCATACTACTATCACTCACTAACAAAGTTTGCGGAGAAATTTGCGCCGCAACACTGCGTAAAAATGCGTCGGGAGCTTTGCTGTCTTCAACTTGTTGCGGAAACGCAAAATGCACACTCAGCATAAACGCCAAGGGCGTGGCGATATAGCGGGTTAAACGTTGCAGCGGGTCGGTGCAATTTCGTGCAGACCACGTCAGCACAATCCACACCCCAACACTTAACAGAACTAACAACCATTTCCACGCCTCGCCCGACTGGGTATAAGCTTTCACCCCAAAATCAAACAGTTGGATTATAAATAATGCCAGACCAAACACAGCCGCCAAGGCAATATTTAACCAATCGCCCCAGGTCGCGCGTTTTTCCGTGTGCTGGCTAAAATGTTGCCACAAGCCCACACTCAGCAAAATTGCCAGCGGCGCAAAACAGGGCAGAATATAAGTGCCTAATTTCCCTTTAGAAATCGAGAAAAACAGAAAGGGTAAGATCAGCCAACACAAAGCATAACGCAGCAAGGGCGTATTCAAACCTTCGCGCCACAAACCACGCACCGCCTGCGGCACTAAACTTGTCCACGGCAACGCACCCAGCAACAACACGGGGATAAAAAACCAAAATGGCTGCAGGTGTTGGGCCTTGGTCGAACTGCTGAAACGCTTAATATGTTCTTCCCAAAAGAAATAATGCCAATAGTCAGGGGCTTGCAAATGCACCGCCCAGGCCCAAGGCAAAATCGTTAAAAACGCTGTTCCCATCGGCAACCAGCCGCAGGTGAACAATTCCTTCCAGCGTCCTTCCCACAACATAAACGGCACGATGACGATGACGGGCAAGGCAAAGGCTAAAAAACCTTTGGTTAAAAATGCCAGCCCGCAGGCGACTCCAAATAAGGCTAAATAGCCGTGTTTTGCCTTGCCAGTGCTTTGAATCCCAAAGAAAAAAGCCACTAAACTTGCAGTGACTAAAAACGCGAATAAGCTGTCTAAAACACTGAACACCCCGACCGCAAACACTTCTAAACAGGTGAGGAAAATCGCGGCACTCAGCGCGGCAACCGTGCGATTGCCCACAAAACGCAAGCTCAGTAAAAATAACAACAGCGCGGAAAATCCTGCCGCCAACGCTGATGGCAAACGGATTGCAAACGCGGTTTCGCCAAAAGCGGACAGCGATAAGGCATTCATCCAATAGCCGAGCACGGGCTTTTCAAAATAGCGTAAACCATTCAAATACGGCACAATCCAGTTGCCGCTTTCCAACATTTCACGCGGAATTTCTGCATAACGCGCTTCATCAGGAATCACCATTGGGCGCACGCCCAAGGGCAAAATATAAATTAACAAAAAGCCCAGCGGCAAAGCCCATAATAAGTATTTCAACGACTTAGACATCACGCGCCCCTGCTTGCACACAGACCCAACCTTCGCGCCCGACAATTTCTTGTAATTCAATTTTGCCGACGGGAATTTGTTCACGTTGTTCGGGTAATAATTGCACCAAGGGCACGAAACGCACTTGACGCTGTTGCGCTTGTTGCAAAAATTGCTCGAACAAGTCCGCACAAATAATACCTTCCACTTCTGCATGAATGGTGAGTACATTCAAAGCATTAGGACGCAGTAAGGATAATAAATGCGCGTTGTAATTGGCGTTGGTGATGCCGCGCTGCCCAATAATTTCATCATAAGTGGGCAAGGTCACGGGAATTTGCGGCGCACAAATTTTACCCCGAACCACAGGGCGAAAAATCGCGTCGCCGCGCCCGTCGCTGTTGTAAGTAAAGGGGAATTTTTCCTTTTCCAATAACACCGCTTCGTTGCATTTCCAGCC
>JBDKHS010000013.1:0-2596 GCA_039797505.1 Pseudomonadota bacterium
CAGTGCCGTTTAATGACCGCAGGTTTTATGGACAAGCCCGCGCCCACTCATGGGCGTTTACGCATTGCCACCAAATACGTCAACACCGCACAGCGTTTTTTTGCGGAAAAAGGCATTCAAGTTGAAGTCATTAAACTCTATGGTTCAATGGAACTTGCGCCCTTAGTGGGTTTGGCAGATTGCATTGTGGACGTGGTTGACACGGGAAATACTTTACGCGCCAATGGTTTAGCTCCGCTGGAACATATCGCCCACATCAGTTCACGTTTGGTGGTGAATAAAGCGGCGATGAAAATGAAACACGCGCAGGTTAAATTGTTAATTCAACAATTGCAGGCGGCGGTGGATAGTCGCGCTTGATTTTTTAATGCGCCCTAACTTTTTAAGGGGAATGGCTTCATCAAAGAGTTAAATCACTATATTAAATAATCGGTTAAAGCATACTTTAATGCTAACCCATTCTTATGCAAACACTTTGCTTGAGGGACTTGATGGATTCATTAACCCCAGAAGACCCTCAAGGTTTGCACTCATTTTCATGATTCCCTCCCTCACTGAACTTACCCCTGCAAATCTCAGTAAGTTTAACTGGATACTCCATAAAACGCCCATCATTAACGCAATATGCTTTTTAGAGATTTGGCAGCTATCTTCTGTAATAGCTAACCTGAGTTCGGGATAAGAAAGAGTAGAAAATTTAGTCGTAGTAGAGTGGAATAACGTAGCGTGTTCCACCATGAAGCGTGATAGTTCTAGGCATGACGCAGTTGAATCGATGTGCGGCAGAAGCTTGTAAAATCCTCACCGCTGAAGCGTTGAAACGAGACAATAGGCTAATATCATCATTGTGTTATGACTGCTTAAAAACTTTTCTTATCCCGAACTCAGGGTAAACTATGCCCCTGAATCCCCGTATATTTTGTAGTCAATGCGGCTCACCGATTATCAGCAAACGCGGCAGCATACCTCAGATTGTGCGTTGATAAATTGCAAAAAGACTCAGAAAAGACTTTATAAATTAGGATTTTTTGGGCTGAATTGGATAAAATCCGTTAAATAATGCGGTATTGATGCCGCATTTACCCTATACTTAGGCAATATTATCGTTTTCTTAAAAAGCCCTATTTGATTCACCACTTCCATTAGCAAAATATGTCCTTATCTCATTCTGCACCCGAACACATTGCAAAATTACAGCAATTATATATTGCCTCAATGCCTTCCAAACATTCAGAAGTCACCATGAATTGGGTGCTAGCAGAACAACAAAATTGGCAAGGGGAAAGTGTTGAAAACTTATTGCGTATGATCCACCATCTCAGTCATACCGCTGCTTCATTTGGTTTTTCAGATATTGGTGCAATGGCGTGCGATGTCGAGTTTTTACTTTCAGGCGGCATTATGGCAGACAATCTCAGCGAAATACGGCATAAATTACAAGCCTTATGTGGGTTACTGACCGTGCATGCACGCAGCAGCGAACTCCACAAACAACCACTTGTGCCTGCCACATGGCTGCAACAATCGACACATAAAAAAATTCTCATTATCGACAGCAGCGCATATTTAAATCGCTTTGTTGAACCTTTAGAAAAAGCGGGTTATTTGGTCACTGTTTCTGAAAATATCAATAGTTTACAGCAATATGCGGAAACCCAAACTCCCAATGTCATTATTTTAGACGATGGTTTTAATATCAAAACAAGCCCCTTGTTTGTTGATGCTATTCGCTTGTTAAAAAACCAATTTCCCGACACACCTATTTTATATATTTTTCGCATCAACGATTTTGCAAATCGCCTACAAGCCGTGCGTTTGGGCGCAAAACATTATTTAACTCAGCCGATTACCACACCTCAACTGCTCGAGAGCTTAGGCAATTTATTAGAGCTGCACCCTCAAGAAGCGCATCGGGTATTAATTCTCGAAGAAGACCCCGACTTAGCTCAGCTTTATCAAACCAGTTTGGAACAAGCAGGCATTCACACCGAGCGATTGCTTGATCCCAGTTATTTTATTAATGCCTTGGTCGAGTTTAAACCTGAAACGATTTTATTAGACAGCACGCAAGCGCAATGCAGTGGTTTTGAACTAGCTGCTATTTTGCGCCAAGAAGACGCGTATGCGCATATCAACCTCGTATTTTTGAGTGCTGATCCACAACAAAACTTGCCCTTATGGTCGCTTGGTAATGATCAAGTCTTAATAAAACCCATACCCCTTGATTATTTGGTTGAATTGATTTTACATAAGACCCGTGTAAGTCGTAAACTACTACAAGATTTAAGTCATGATACACTGACAGGTCTCTTGAATGAGCATAGTTTTCAAGAGCGTTTACAGGCAAATATCGCACTGGCAGAACGCAGTGGTAGCCCAGTCATGGTTACCGTTTTAGATATTGTTCAGTTCAAAATGATTAATTTGCAACAAGGCTATTGGATCGGTAATCAGATTTTAAAAAACATTGCGAAAATGTTGCGGCAACGTTTGCGACGGGGCGATTTGATTGGGCGTTCACAAAGCAATCAATTTTTAATTGCGCTGTATGATGCGGATGAAACCTCTTCAGTTCAAGTTTTGCAGCAGTTATTGC
>JBDKHS010000014.1:0-2780 GCA_039797505.1 Pseudomonadota bacterium
CACGGGCATCACTGAGTTGCGTATTCATGGCTGGTTTTTATTTTTAAAGTTAAGAGGATTGAAGCACGGCGGGTCGTCCATGACGAGCATCCCACAAATGTTTATAACGGCTGTCTAATTCAGATAATTCTTTATCAACGCCATCCAATTCAGTCAAATAAGGACAACGCCCTTTTGGGGTTTGTGACCAAGTTTCAATTTTATCTTTCAGATATTGCCGACGCTGGGCAACCTCTGCAATTCTTTGTTTTAAATTAATTAATTCGTCCTGCCGCAAATCAAAAATGTGATAACGCGCCCCATTTTCAAAAATTCGCACGCCACCACCTTCTGCAACGGTTTGGCGTAATTTATCGGGGGTGGCAATGTCCACCGCTGCGAGAAATTCAATCCCGAAATCGGCTAATTCTGTGAGCCATGGCGCAGTCGGCCCAATTAACACGATGTGGGCATTTTGGGAAAGTTCGACTAAACGCGGAAAGGTTTTATTCGGAATACTGCTGGCGGTGAGAAATACCCATTCCGCTTCAGGAAGTACGAATTCACAGGCAGGATCGGGTAAGTCATCGCCTGAAGGGTGACGCTCTAATACCGAAAAATTAAATTGTTTGGCGTATTGTTCTAAATGCGGATAACGTCCCACAATCACCACTTTTTTGCCTAATAAACGCGGCAAAAAATGTTCAAACACGGCAAGATTGGCAAATTGGGGAGTATCAAGTGCAACACTTTGCGCCACGAGCGCGGCATTATTTTGGTTGAGTTTGGCGTTAATCGCTGCCATTGCGACCACGGCTTCATAGCTGTTCCAGCTCCGAATCCACGGGGTAAATTCAGCTAATGTTTTACCCACCAAGCTGCCAGACCACGGCAAGGTGCGGGTTTGGCTGTGCGGACTCATCGCCAATCCCGAACTGTCACCAACGCGCGCCAGTGTCCAGGTCAAACCGATAAGAATTTCTTGAATAATTTCAGGGCTACGGGTTTTATCCAGTAGTAAATCATAGATTTCGCGGGGATGTGCCATCGCGCTAATTTAACGCGGGTAACAAACGGGCTTCTGCTTTCACATGTGCCCCTCTGCCCCATGCAGTGACCGCTTCCACAAACCAGCGGCGGCTGGTGGGATGGGGTCGAACCACATCGTGCTCGGCGTAAAATGTGCCGTCGGCGTAAAAAATCACCATGCCGACACTGCGCCCTTGGGCGGTGCGCCACGCACCTTTTAAGGCTTCTTCACCATTGGAAGGATCACGACTGATTTGAAATTCAACGCTGTCAAAGCGTCCAATTAAAGTTTCAGGATGAATAAATCCAATTTTATGTAATTCATTTTCCATCGCGACACAAATCGCTTGCCCGAGCATACTCACTTGCCCAATGCGTTTTTCCAAAGATTCTGTACTAGGGTTCATGTTCAAGCTCCTGCATCGCAGCGGCGACTTCTCGAATAACCGAGCCACCCACTTGGTCGAGGGGGTCTAACTCTTGTAATTTATCTAATACCTGTTGGCTGTCTGCAAACTTCATGCGCCGCAGACGTTTCAATCCACACCCGACCTCATCCGTTGGGTGAAACCCATCGACGGATAGAGGTCGATGGATTGTTCCTCCCCGTGAACGAGGAGCTTACCGTAAAGGATAACGAGACTGGCGTATCGTTGTCAAAACTTAAAATTCCTCCTAGAGGAGGAGCTTTTAAACCAGCAAGGAAATCTGATAAATTTGTCCATCACACCCATGTTGACTACATGCACCGCGTGGATGTCCGGGCGGACGACCTTGCGTACAAACGAAAACATGCTTTTGTGGTTTGGGCATGGAAATCTCCTTACAGTCTCAGCCTTAAGCCGCAACAGGTTGGGGCGAATGGGTGTGACAATTTTTAGGACAGACTTTAGCGCAGGCTTGGCAACCGATGCAGTCGAGTGCATTGGAAATAGCCATCACCATCATATTGTCATCATCTTCGTCATAACTGTCGTCATCATCACCCATCGCTTCAGAGCGTTCGACCAATTCAAACACACTACGGGGGCAAACTTTATAACAACGTCCGCAACCGATACAGGTCGCTTGATTTAATTCGGTCACGAAAGCGGGAACCCATTCAGAGCCGCCGCGTGTTATCCCAGTAATATTAGACATGTTGAACCCTCACTGAATCTTTAAAAATTACTTCTGTGCAGCCTTTAATTTCTTGTTGACCTCAGACCAACTTTGACAGGCTTCATAGGTGGATTGAGCCAATGGCAATATTTCTTCAAAAGCCGCAGGTAAGCGGTCTTCAATTAAATCATGCAGTTGTGATGCCCATTCCGTTGCAATTCGTTTACGCTTGGCAAGTTCTTTTTCTAAAACTTTGATGTCTTCTTCGCTCATCTAAATCTTCCTCGCGTTTACAGCTCTGCGACTTCTGGGTATTTCTTAGCGCGATCGGTGGCAGCATCAATCATTTTTTGTGCTTCTTCGATCATGCCTTCCAAAGTTTTGAAACCAAAACGATGCACATCACGTAAGGTTTTGTCTAACACGACTAATTTGCCAACAGTGATCACAGCACGCCCGAAACCTTCGTGGGTTAAGTTGATCATGGGGATTGCCATCAAACTACATTGGGCTTCAATCAAGGTAGCTAAGGCGTTGTAATAGGCTTTGACGCGGGACATGGTGACTTCGTCAGGATCGCCAATCACAGGAATTTCTTGCTTGCGTTCTTTAGTTAAGACTAAAGGGGCAAGAATACGAGCACTTGACCAAGATTCATACATGCCATAGCT
>JBDKHS010000015.1:0-3792 GCA_039797505.1 Pseudomonadota bacterium
CGATGTTAGCGGCGACACTGTCGTTAAATAACACCACTTCCTGACTGACCAGCGCAATATTTTCCCGTAACTTGGGCAAAGGCAACTGATTAATATCTACATCATCGAGCAGAATTTTACCGTCAGGCAAACTGTAAAAACGCGGGATTAAATTCGCAAGCGTGGTTTTGCCACTGCCCGACGCGCCCACTAACGCAATGGTTTCGCCCGCCGCAATGTTTAAATTCAACTCGCGTAACGCAGGATTATCTTTTGCTTGATAGGCGAAGGTCAGATTACGTAAGCTGATTTTGCCGCTTAATTTCTCAATCGGCTGCACGCCCGTGTCAGTTTCGGAATGTTTATCTAATAAATCAAAAATACTTTGTGCTGCCGCTAAACCTTGTTGTAACTGGTCATTTACTTTGGTCAAACGTTTTAGCGGTGCGAAAATCATCCCCATGGCGGTGAACAAAGAAACAAATCCCCCGACACTAATCGCATTGGCGGCAGATTGTTGCGAGGCAATGTAAATAATCACTGACAACGCGGCGGCGGTTAAAAACTGAATAATAAACACGCTGATTTCCGAGGTGGTTTCTGTTTTCACCGATAAATGTCGCACTTGGTCAGTGGCGGCGTGAAAACGTTGGTGTTCATATTTGTAACCACCGAACACTTTTACTAATTTGTGCCCACTAATCGCTTCTTCCAAAATTCGGGTCATGTCGCCCATGGTGTCTTGCAAAGTGGTGTTAATGCCGCGCAGTTTTTTACTGACGCTGCGAATGGTGACAATCAGCAAGGGCACAATGGTGAACACAATCAAGGTTAAAAACCAATTCAAATAAAACATCCACGCCAATAAACCGATAATGCTGATGCTGTCACGGATTAATACAATCAGCACTTCGGTGGACGCTGCCATCACGCGATTGACATCATAAGTAATTTTAGACAGCAATACGCCCGAAGAAGTGTTATCAAACTCGGTGGTAGGCAAGGTTAAAATCTTGTCAAACATTGCCACCCGTAAATCCATCACTAAACGGCTTGCAATCCAGGTAATGCCTACGCCACTGGCTAAAGTTGCCAAACCTTTCACCATAATCAGCCCCATTAAAATCATGGGCATCCAACGCATAAAATCCCCGTTTTTTTCCACAAAGCCCACGTCTAACAAAGGCTGTAATAAGGCGGGCAAAGCAGGCTCAGTCATTGCGACAATCACCATTGCAAAAATCGAGAGCGCGAAAATTTTCCAATAAGGGCGCACGTAGCGTAACAAACGCAGGTAAAGGGTTTTACTGTTCATAAGGGAAATGGGGAGAGCCTGTGAATAAGAGCGGTGGAGAATTTTTTAAGTTATGCACATTGTACCGCTACTATATTATAAGTAGAAAAATATAATGATTATTAGCAAATGAAAATCTGTGGATAACTCAATTTTTATATTTAAATTCAAATAATTAAACTGTTAGTAAGCTGTGGATAAGTTGTGCATAACTTTTTAATAACTTTCCGTGTTGCCGTTTGAAAGGCGGCATTTTTTAGGAAAAAAGTGAGTTGTACACAAGTTATTCACAAGTTACTAACAGCTTATCCACAACTTACTAACAGGCGAAATAATCGCGACTTCCGCGCTAGGAAGTTATAAAGTACTTTTTATTTCATAAAGTTATTGGATTTAAGGCGAGAAATCACGCATCCGCAGCAGTGATAAACTCAACTTGCTTGAGTAATAACTCGTTGCCACTGATTAAACGCGTCTGCCAATCACCGCAGGTTTTGCACAGCAAACAATTTAAAGTGACTTCGCTTTCTGCGCCACAGCTTTGACAGCGCACGGTGATAGGAATCGTTTCTAGGAGAAGTTCGGCTTGTGCCGCAATTGTGCCCGCTTGGGCAATGCTGAACGCGCTATTTAATAATTCCGCTTCAATGCCGCTGAGTGCGCCAATTTGTACGGTGATTTTTGCCACGCCGAGGGCTTGATGTTCTACGGCAAGTTGTTCAACTTGTTGCATTAAGGCATAACACACTGATAATTCGTGCATAATTTTAAATTACTGCGGAGTGGCTTGTAGCGCGGCATCTTCCAAACTCAGGATTTCATCAAACAATTCCCAAGTGGATAAAGCGTCTTGCTCGCTCATTTTCTGAATTGCGTAACCCACATGCACCATCACGAAATCGCCCACAGCAATCTCTTCGTGCTGCAACATGAATAAACTCACATCGCGTTCCACGCCTTTTGCTTGGCAACGCGCCATAAAATTATCAATTTCCACGACTTGCATCGGAATACCAAGGCACATATTTTTCTCCAATAATTTTTTAAGGGCTTAAGAATGCAATTTACATCTGTAGTAAATCCGCATGATACGGCTTTGCCGCAAAATGAAAAGGCACAGGCCCTTCAGGTTCAGCGTGCATAAATTGTTTTACCCATGCGGAATCACTGGCAAATAATTCTTTAGGCGTACCTTGTCCGACCACAATGCCTTCTGAAAGCACGTAAATATAATCTGAAATGGCAGCGACTTCTTGCACATCGTGCGAAACCACAACACTGGTCAGCCCCAGCGCATCATTAATTGAACGAATCAAACGCACTAAAACCCCCATTGAAATCGGGTCTTGTCCGGTAAATGGCTCGTCATACATAATCATCATGGGGTCAAACACCAAAGCCCGCGCCAATGCTGCCCGCCGCGCCATGCCGCCCGACAATTCACTGGGCATTAAATAGCGTGCGCCGCGCAAGCCGACCGCTTCTAATTTCATCAACACTAAATGATGTAACAGGGATTCGGGCAAATTGGTATGTTCGCGCAACGGAAAGGCGATATTTTCAAACAGGTTTAAATCGGTCAGCAACGCGCCGCTTTGAAATAACATGCCCATACGGCGGCGTAAATTGTATAGCTCAGGTTGGCTTAAGTGAGGGACGTTCAAGCCATCAACTTCCACAGTGCCTGCATCAGGACGCAATTGTCCGCCAATTAAGCGCAATAAGGTGGTTTTTCCCGTGCCACTGGGGCCCATGATTGAGGTCACTTTGCCGCGTGGAATGTCTAAATCGATTCCTTTGAAAATGGCGCGGTTGCCCCGTGAAAAGCTCAACCCCCGAATTTTAATTAAGGTGTCATTCTGCATTATCAAAATTCTGTGTAAAAAAGATGATTGCACAGTGTAAAGGAGTTGCTGTGAAAAGGGGATAGGAATTGAGCATGAGACTAAGTTTGTTGCTTGTTTGAACCAGAACAGAGTTACCGAATTAACCTCTAAATATATTTCCCTTTTACAGAATAGGTAATATGCTGTACAGAAATACAGTCTATGAAAGAACTCTGTTTCTCAGGAGCAGCTTAATGCCTTTTCTCAACGCTCTTTTTTTGATAATGCTGTTGTTTACCAGCCCTCTTGTGCAGGCTGATAGCCAACTTAAATTACAGCCGCTACAAACGCTTGTAAAAGAGAGTTTTACCTCTCTGACACCTGACCCAAAAAATCCAGATGTACTTTATGGGATTACGCCAGTCAATTCTCTATATATCCCGCAAGGGGGTCATCTATATAAATCAACCGATCGAGGTGTGCATTGGACATTGCTCGTATTTAATGGGGGATTCTCGCAACTGGTGATTGATCCTTTCAATAGCGATGTTTTTTATGCAATGCAAGGAATGAGCGATTATGATCACCCCATTGATCAACTTGCTCGTGTATTAAAAAGCGTCGATGGCGGGAAAACTTGGAGTTTACTATTAACCGACAATATCAATCTATTCACACCCGTCTACAACTCTG
>JBDKHS010000016.1:0-3263 GCA_039797505.1 Pseudomonadota bacterium
CAACGAGCCCTGAATTATTGGATGTAGAAGAACTTGATTCGTGGCGGGGCACCAAGAATGTCACTGAAAGATTAGCAAGCGGAAAATCCAAAACTAGGGTCGTGGGCACAACCTATGCCAAAGTAAAACGCACATATAAATGCACGACTTGTGGCAACGTGTGGGATGCAGTTAGTAAAGAGGAAAAGTGACAAGATAGAATTTTTTGTTCCCAAGCGTCTCCCGACTAGAGCATTTGAGAACGTCAGAACAAGCTGAAACGTTACGGTGCAGGTTACAAACCTGCATCAGCTCAATCACCAAAAACGGCTCGGTAATGGGGTTTATTAAATCATGAAATAATTTGGGTTGGAAGGGGGATTTGGGGATTTTTTTGTCTGAACCGCAATTCACACAATTACCATGATTAACACAATTACAAAGATAATTATTTTGTGGTCATTGTGTAAATTGCGTGAATTGTAGTTCAGATAATTAATTAGTTAAATTATTATCAAATTTTCAAATACATCCAATCAGATTTTTTACTTATCTGACTAAAACCTAGACTTTTATAAAATGGAATTAATTTATCATGTGCAGGTTCTAAGATAAGTAAATGAACACCTACAATTTTTCTCACATTGAGCGCACATTCAATTGAAAACTCGACTAAAAGCTGAGAAAGTTTCATAAAATTCCCCTTTCCAATTTCAAAGTCCATTTTTCTATCCTGTGGGCGAATATAAATATAATCAATCAAAACAACAGGCGCATTGTCTAATCGAGAAACAGACAATGCGACCAAACCGCGAATAATGTCTTCACTGACAGATGGAGTAAGCAACAGATAAATTTTGGTTTTGCCTTTCTTAAACTCGCTGTAAATTTTCTTGATATATTCTTCTTCAATTGCACTTTGGCAAGCGAGTTTTCTTAAGAACAGGGGTAAATAAGGTGGAGGACTTTCTAATTCCACAAGATCAAAGTCCAATGATTTTTCTCCGTGAAACACCCACATGTTGCATAGTTTTCAAGGCACGCTGAATTCTTTCATTATCCACAGGACTATTAGCAATATTTTCCAACTGCTTTTTAGTCAAACGACTGGGTGGATTCACATTAACCACTTTTTTATTGACCAGTTTAAGAGCCATTTCACATATCCTCAGACAGTTTTACTGATATAAAAACCATGTTCTTTCAACAAATCCAGCACTTTTTGATAATGAGCCTCATCATCACGCATCGCTAACCTGATAATAATATTCGTATCGACCGCTATCAACATAATTATTTTTCAACAACTAAATCAACAGGCTGACACAATTCATCAGTGCTTAACTGCATCGTATTATTCTTAAAAAAACCACCTAAATCTGAAATATCATCACTTTTTTGATAATGAGCAGGGCGCAAAACCAGCATATCACCTAAACGCAACAACTCTAGTCTATCAATATTTTTCCAAGTATTAAGCTGTAAAACTTCCTGAGGAAGCGTCAGTTTTCCTTCAGGAGAAATAGCCAAAGTGGTCATGTTTCTTACTCAACAGTTGATAGTCCAATTAAGTGAAATAATAGCAGAAATGAGTGACTCAAATTTATCTGTTTCAATCCATACCAGTCTCGAAAGGCTGGTGAAAGGCTGGAAATTTTGTGTAGTTGTAGGGTGGAATAGCGCAGCGTATTCCACGCTGCTGGTCGTTACAAACCTGCACCAGCTTCGTAATTATCTTTTAATTTAGGTAATTATGTTAATTGTGTGAATTGTGGTTCAAACATCTTTAAACCCCCGCCAAAAATCCCGATACGCCTGCCACAAAGGTTTCAACAAGAAAAAATCACCCCGCGCACACACTGCCACCGCTTTCAAACTAAAACGCATGATAGCAATCAGCCACAAACTGCGCGGGTAAAAATTGGCACTGTATTTTAACGTGCTTAAATTTTCATAATAATTCGCGCGTTGCAATTTCGATTTATTCCCCGCTTTGACATTGCCCACGGTGGCACTGCCCTGATGATAAACCCAACTCGCTTTACACCACGCAATTTGCAGCCCCGCTTGTTTCAAACGTTGGGTATAATCTAACTCTTCGTAAAATAAGAAATATTCTTCATTCAGAAAACCAACTTTATATAAAACCCGCGTCGGAATAAACAAGGCCGCACCGCTAATATAATCCAACTGCAAATCTTCAGGATATTCCATCACTTTCGCCAAAGATTCGCCCTTGCCCACACTCTGTATTCGGGTCAAATAGGGCTGATAACGACAACCGCCCGCCGCTTGCACCTGTTCAGGCACATCCAACTCCAACAAAGTGCTACCCCATAACCCCACTTCGGGGCGACGATTGGCACAATGCACCAGCGCAGTCAGCGCGTTGGGCACAATTTGAGTGTCGTTATTCAACAACCACACCGCTTGATAACTGCTGCACGCTTGCACATAGCGCATCGCGACGTTCATGCCGCCCGCAAAACCCAAATTACGCGGCGTTTTCAGCAGCACAAAATCTAAAGGCGTATCCGACAAGTCGTAAGGCAAATTCAAGTGTGTGGCGCGTGCAGTTTCAGGAAAATGCGCCGCCGCCCACGCGCTAATTTGTTGAATCGAATCATCTTGAGAGTCATTATCACAGACGATAAGCGTTTTATTGGGATAATCGAGGGTGAGTAAACTTTCCAAACAGCTTAAAGTGTCTGTCGCCCCTTGCCAATTTAAAACAATCACCGCAACCCGTTGAATTTCTTCCATGTCTATAACCAACGGTTGAGTTTAAACAAAAACAATAACAAAGCCGACAAGCTCAGCATTCCACCCAAGGTCATTAGCACGCCGTCTGAATTATGTAAAAACGGCATGTGCTCGAAATTCATCCCGAAAATGCCTGCAATCAGATTTAAAGGTAGGAAAATCACCGAGAAAATCGTCAGTATCCGCATGACATTATTGGTGTAATCCGAGGAAACTGAGAATTGCAATTGTACAAGAAACTCAATTTCTTTTTGCAAGCTGTGCACATGGCGCAATACGCGCTGCAAATGCTCATTTAAATCATTAAAACGCACCGCAGTATGGTCATCAAAAGTGAATTGAGTTTCTTCTCGCCAAGTGGTAAGCGTGTCCATTTGCTGTTCACAGACAAATTCTAGCCGACGCAGTTGCCGTTGTTGATTTAACAGTTGCTTCCATTCTCGGAAATTACGGCGCAACAATTTGACCCGCCAACTGTCAAATTGTTCGGAAAGGGGGGCGCGTAATTCTAAAAACTGATT
>JBDKHS010000017.1:0-3211 GCA_039797505.1 Pseudomonadota bacterium
TCACTGATCAATGCGCCCGACTCGCCCGCCAGCAAACGCGTTAATAAGCTCGCGCTGGCAGTTTGTTCGTTATGTTCATGCAGCGCGATTAAGGGCGTGTTCAGCCCAAAATGCTGCAATAAAGTGCGGCTGTGACGGGTGTCTTCAGCGGCGATCCAATTGACTTTGGCTAAAGTTTGCTGGGCGCGCGGGCTGAAATCTTGCAAATTCCCAATCGGGGTTGCGACCACATAAAGCGTTCCGAGTGCCACTTAAAACTTCGCACCGCTGCCAGATGCGACGAGCTTGGTTTCAAGCCGTTCAATCGCTTTCTTTTCGCGCTCCAACGCGCCTTCAGATTTAATTAAGCGCGTGCGCAACATCGTGGTTTCTGCCTTGGTGGCGTTTAAATCTTGTTCTAATTTATTCAAAATTTCGCGATGCGCCGCTTCTTGTCCATCGCTGCGCGTATTTTGAATGGCGAGTTTCTTTTCAAGCTCGGCACGCAGTTTAATTTCAGCGTCTAAGGTTGCTTTCATTTCATGCTTTTCTTCACGCAAAGTTTTGATTTCAGCATCTAAACGCTTGCTGAGTTCACGTAATTCTTGAGTGATGGCTTCAGCAACTGCCACTTTGCTTTGTTCGACACGTAATTGTTTAGACGCTTGTTCGGATTCTTCCAAAGCAATTTTTAAGCTCTTTTCCAAACGCTCACGGGTGTTGTTGCTTAAGCTCGCTTCAGCTTGTAACTCACGCAAATTGTTTTGATCTTGTTCAGTTTGACGACTGATTTCAAAAACTTTCTTTTGCACTTGCTCATTATTTTCACGCGAACGTCCCAGTTCTTCAGTGAGATTTTTAATCTCGTGTTCGTGTTGTAATTCTTTCTCTTCCAAGCGAGCAACATGATCGTGTGCACTGCGTAATTCTGCGGTTTGGCGGTCATTATCCACACGCAAGGATTTATTTTCGCGTGTCAGGTTATCCACCGTTGCCCGCAGCGCGATAATTTCCACTTTGACTTGTGCCAATTGATCCACCGCGATTTGCTGCTGTTTTAAAATATCAGCTTCTTGCTGTTGATAACGTTGTTTGATTTTATCCACTTCTTGCTGTGCAATTGCCTTTGCAGATTGCCATATAATCTTAGTGGTTTCCAAACCCGTGCGTTGTACTTCTTCAGGGAGTTCAACAGGAGAATCTTCAATAAGCGATAAGGTGACTGTTTGTCGTGCCATGATAAGACCATTGCGAATAAAACGAGAGGGGATAAGCTTTGTTTAAAACAAAATGCGTTATTGGATACTGATAGCATGAGAGCGTAGTTTAAACTATTTTCAGATTATCGCTAATATCTTAGTGATTTTGATCAGGTTCTAGTCATGGTGGGTGCGAATAAATTCGCACCTACAGACTTTAGATAACTCTATGAATCCTGATTCTGACAATACTCAAGGCTGCCCCCAAAAAATCATAATCCCTTGTAAATAAAATGATTAGTGTTTCAATTGCATAATTTTGAGTACAGTTCAATCATCACATCCAAAACATCACTGCAAAATTAGTGAGAAATCCTTCTGAGTGGATTACACTGAATAATGAAGACATTCAGTTTTAGCCCCACCCCACTTAAAAAAGGAGTATCACTTAAATGTATTGGTTACTTGCGCTGATGAGCCTCAGTTTATTGGGAATGATTGCCACGGGCATTTATTTTGAATTTAACCCCGTCAAAAAAGACGCGCCCGCCGCCCGTTGGCTGAAAACCACGCTGGCCACGAATTTACTGACCTTTGTTGCCGCCCAATTGGGTTTATTATTTCTTGGGATTCATGACGTAATGGCAGCCCCCGTGGTTGCCGAAACCGCCAAAGAAATTTCTATCGGCATGGGGCTTGCGATGATTGGCGCAGGCATTCCCACAGGCTTAGCAACCATTGCCGCAGGGATTGCCGTCGGCCCTGTTGGAGCGGCTTCACTGGCTGTGATTGCAGAAAAGCCTGAAATTTTCGGACGCACTTTAGTGTATCTCGGGCTTGCCGAAGGGATTGCAATTTATGGCTTAGTGGTCACGATTTTGATGCTGGGCAGATTGTAATGCGCCTCATCGTGATGGGTGGAAGTGCCCTTTGCGAAGGGTTCGCGCTGCTCGGCTTTGAAAGTTATCCCAATGCTAACCCTGCGCAAATGGAAACCCTGCTCGCGGGCTTGTTAAAAAATAAAGAAAAAGCCCTGATTTTTGTCGAAGATTATTTGACCCGTGAGCCACAGGCAAATTTCTTACAAGTGCGCGGTGAAGCCTCTGGGATTATTATCACGGAAATTCCCGCACTCAATGCCCCAGAAAACTATCATCCTTCGGTCGAAGCCCTAGTCATGCGGGTGTTGGGTGGCAGTGCCTTGGATAAAAACTGATGAATACCGATACTCAACTTGAAGACTTAGAAAATGCTATTCTGAAACGTGCGCAAGCGTTGGTGGACAGTCAACGCCACAATGCCGAGCAACAACGCGTGCAAATTCTTGCAGAAGCCGCACAACGTTTGCAACAACTCGAACAACGTGAAACGGGCTTGGCGAAAAATGCTGCCGAGCAAACCTATCGGCGGCGGGTGCAAGCCAGCGAAATTAAGCTGCAAGCCGAAGTTGACCAATTACGCTGGAATTTAGTCCAAAATGTTATGCAGCAACTGCGGCAACATTTAATCCAATTATGTAACGATACACCGCAATATTTGTGGTTATTGCGCCAATATTTACGCCATGCCGCCCAAGCTTTAAACCTGCCCAAATTGGTGGTGTTATGCAATGCACGGGACTATGCACTGCTGGAATCTCAGTGGGATAGTTTTATAAAAAGCTGCGAATTTACTCAAAGTTGTGAATTACGTGCCAGTCCGAAAAATTTCAGCGGCGGCTTTATCGTGCAATCGCCTGACGCACGGATGCAAATCGACAACAGTTTTGAAGGCGTAATGAGTCGGCAAGAAACTGAATTATATCAAGAAATTATCGCACAATTATTAGCCACGACTTTACCAACGAGGAATTTCTAAATGGCTGAAATGCAAGGTGAAATTCTCAGTATTAATGGACCGATTGTCACCATTCGTTTGCAAGGCGTGCGTAATGGCGAACAAGTGCGCGTCGGCAAACTCGGCTTGATGGGCGAGGTGATCAGTCTTTCGGGCGAGCAGGCCGTGGTGCAGGTGTATGAATCCACCGAATCGGT
>JBDKHS010000018.1:0-4062 GCA_039797505.1 Pseudomonadota bacterium
TGCGCCGTACTGCATTGCGCTGGATATTATTAATCGCGGTGCTGGTGATGATTGTCGGTTCATTAGGTTTAGCCGTGACGCAACATGTGGTGCTGAAAATGTTGCCGTTTGACAATAAATCTGAATTTCAAATCATTGTCGATATGCCCGAAGGCAGCAGTTTAGAAAAAACCACGCAGGTTTTAAATGAACTGGGGCGTTACATCGCCACTGTGCCCGAAGTCACGGATTATCAAGTGTATTCTGGCACAGCCGCGCCGATTAATTTCAACGGTTTAGTGCGTCAATATTATTTACGTCAAGCCGCGTATATGGGTGATATTCAAGTCAATTTAGTGGATGCCCATCACCGCAAACGCAAGAGCCATGAAATTGCGTTGGCTGCGCGTGAACCTTTGCAAAAAATCGGGGAACGTTTAGGCGCGAATGTGAAAGTGGTGGAAGTGCCGCCAGGGCCGCCTGTGCAATCGCCCTTAGTCGCTGAAATTTATGGTTTAGATTACAACGCCCAATTACGCATTGCGGAAAAACTCACGACCGAGTTTAAAAAAACCAAAGATATTATCGATGTCGATAACAGCGTGGAAACTCCCGCGCCAAAATTGATTATTCACGTAGACCAAAGCAAGGCGGCACAATTAGGGCTGGCACAAGAATCTGTGGTGAATGCGGTGAGCACAGTGTTGGCGGGCAGCGATGTCAGTTTCCTGCATGAGGCGCATGTCAAATATCCAATTCCTGTGCGTTTGGAATTCAGTGTTGCGGATAAAGCCAATTTAGACGCGTTGAAAAACTTGCGGGTTCGCAATCAACAAGGCGCGTTAATTTCCTTGGCGGAATTTGTCACCATTAAAAACACGCTGCGTGAAAATGCGATTTATCACAAAGACTTATTGCCAATTACTTACGTCACGGGCGACATGGCAGGGCATTTGGACAGTCCTTTGTACGGCATGTTTGATATTTACGAGCACTTGAAAGATTTCAAAGTGGAAGGACAGTATGATTTAAAACAATTTCTGTTCAAACCGCCTGCAAATCCCTATCAATACAGTTTGAAATGGGACGGTGAATGGCAGGTGACTTTTGAAACTTTCCGCGATATGGGGCTGGCGTATGCGGTGGGGATTATTCTGATTTACTTGCTAGTGGTTGCACAATTTCGCTCGTATTTAGTGCCTATCATTATCATGGCCCCAATTCCGCTGACGATTATTGGGGTGATGCCGGGACACGCGATTATGGGGGCGCAATTTACTGCAACGTCCATGATTGGGATGATTGCCTTGGCGGGGATTATTGTGCGTAACTCAATTTTGTTGGTTGACTTTATTAATCAACAAGTTGACGAAGGTGTTCCGTTCCAAGACGCAGTGGTGATTTCAGGTGCAGTGCGTGCCAAACCGATTATTCTCACAGGTTTGGCGGCAATGTTGGGCGCGTTGTTCATCATTGATGATCCGATTTTCAGCGGCTTGGCAGTGTCCTTAATCTTTGGGATTTTGGTCTCAACCATCTTAACGCTGGTAATTATTCCCGTGATGTATTATGCGTTTATGCGGAAACGGCTGGAGAAGATAGCTTAAAATTGGACTGATAGCCCCCAACCCCCTAAAGGGGGCTAAACAAATGCTTAATCTTTTAAGTCCCCTTCAGGGGATTTAGGGGCTTTTTTAAAAAGTCTCGTAGGTTGGGCTGCCAACGGCAACCCAACTGAACTCCTTTCGTTGGGTTAGCTTAGGCTAACCCAACCTACTTTAACTTTAAAAAGGGGAATTTAAGATCATGGCAATTGCCTAGACTTAAATCCCCCTATTTTGTTATGCAGAGATGGGCTTATCGAAAACTAACGGTGTTTAAACTCGGGCGTACGTTTTTCGATGAATGCGCCCATGCCTTCCTTCTGATCTTCTGTGGCAAATACGGCGTGAAAAGTACGGCGTTCAAATAACAAGCCTTCCGCCAAACTGCTTTCATAACTGCGATTGACACATTCTTTTGCCATCATGACCACAGGCTGTGAATAATTCGCAATTTGCTCGGCAATTTTCAAAGCTTCATCTAATAAATCAGCCACAGGCACAATCCGACTGACTAAACCTGCACGCTCTGCTTCGTGCACGTCCATCATGCGCCCTGTTAAACACATGTCCATCGCTTTGGATTTACCAATCAAACGGGTTAAACGTTGCGTGCCACCCGCGCCAGGAATAATGCCGAGCTTGATTTCAGGCTGTCCGAAACGCGCATTATCCGCTGCAATAATAAAATCACACATCATTGCAACTTCACAGCCCCCGCCCAAAGCGACTCCAGACACCGCTGCAATCACAGGTTTACGACAGCGCGTAATCCGCTCCCAGTTGCTGGTGATGAAATTACTTTTGTAGGCATCCATGTAGGAATAGGCTTGCATCGCCTTAATATCCGCACCCGCTGCAAAGGCTTTTTCACTGCCTGTAATCACAATGGCGTGAATATTATTGTCGGCTTCAAAACCGTCAAGCACGATGGTTAATTCATCCATCAGTTCTGGTGAAAGTGCATTCAAGGCTTGGGGGCGGTTAAAACGAATTAAACCGACATGATGATGAGTTTCTACTAACAAGGTGTTATACGTCATTGGGTTTTCTCCTTCGGACAATTATTTTTAATATAGCAATAACAAATGCTTGCAATTGATGCAAGACTTTCGATTCAAATCGTGCATGAGACCTGCTAGGTTTTTAAAAACCTAGCAGGTCTTGAATCTAGCATAATGAGGACTGGCAGTACTACGAACACTGCCAGTTCTTAAACTCCCCACATTCCACTACTCCCAAAACAAAAACATGAAGAATCATGTGATTCAAATCGTGCATGAGACCTGCTAGGTTTTTAAAACCTAGCAGGTCTTGAATCCAGACCTCACGAACGAGAGTTTAAGCTTTAGCCGTTTCAGGATTAGGTTTGTACTGTTTAGCCAGCAAAGTGTACGCCGTCGGAATCACAAACAAGGTCAAAAATGTCCCCAATAATAAGCCCCCGACAATCACCCAACCAATCGCGCGCCGACTTTCTGCACCCGCCCCCACCGAATATGCCAGCGGCAACGCCCCCAACACCATCGCTGCCGTGGTCATCAAAATCGGACGCAAGCGCAAAGTCGCCGACTCAATCACTGCCTCTTTCAGTTGCATTCCACGTTCTTGCAATTGATTGGCAAACTCGACAATCAAAATGCCGTGTTTGGTAATCAAGCCGACCAACATCACCAGCCCAATTTGACTATACACATTCAACGTGCCCGCCGTTAAAAACAGCGCGAGTAAGGCCCCTGTCATCGCCAAAGGCACGGTGAGCATAATCACAAACGGACTGATAAAACTTTCAAATTGCGCGGCTAACACCAAGTAAATAAACAATAATGCCAGCACAAAAGTGACGTATAAAGTAGAGCCTGATTCTTTAAACTCACGCGATTGACCATCTAAAGCGGTTTTAGCAGTGTTATCCAAAACCTCTTTCGCGGTTTGATCCATAAAGTTTAACGCTTCACCCAAAGTAAAACCGGGGCTGACATTCGCGCTAATCATGACAGAACGCAAGCGATTAAAACGGTTTAATTCTTTAGGCGCAACCCCTTCAGTTACGGTGACTAAGTTCGACAATTGCACCAACTGTCCCGTGCGACTGCGCACAAAAATTGACGTTAAATCCGTGGGTTTGCTACGATCTTGGTCTTTCAACTTCACAATTACGTCGTATTGCTTGCCTTCACGTTTGAAACGGGTCACTTGTCGCCCCCCGAGCAAACTTTCCAAAGTGCGCCCAATCGCTTCAATTTCCACACCTACCGCCGAGGCTTTATCGCGGTCAATATTCACCAGCAACTGCGGTTTGTTCAAACGCAAATCGGTGTCCGCATTGCTCATACCTTTATAAGCCCGAATTTTCGCCAGCATTGCATCGCTCATTTTTTGCAATTCTGCATAAGAATTTGCCTGAATCACGAATTGCACCGCAGGATTTCGGAAACTTTGCCCCAAAGACGGCGGATTAATCGGAAACGCCAACACGCCC
>JBDKHS010000019.1:0-8117 GCA_039797505.1 Pseudomonadota bacterium
TTGTATGTATGAATGGGGGGACACTTTCAATGTCCAGTAAACAAGAGATTTTAACAGGTGCTGATATTTTAGTGCGCTGCCTTATCGAAGAAGGGGTGGAATACATCTTCGGTTATCCCGGCGGTTCTGTGCTACATATCTACGATGCCCTTTTCAAAGAAAACAAAATCACCCACATTTTGGTGCGCCATGAACAAGGTGCAACCCATGCGGCTGATGGTTATGCACGTTCCACAGGGAAACCCGGTGTCGTTCTCGTCACCTCAGGGCCTGGTGCGACCAATGCCGTCACAGGGATTGCGACCGCTTACATGGATTCAATTCCAATGGTCGTGATTACTGGACAAGTACCCACCCATTTAATTGGTAATGATGCTTTCCAAGAAGTGGACTCTATTGGGATTACCCGTCCTTGCGTGAAGCATAACTTCCTCGTCAAAGATGTGAAGAAGCTTGCTGAAACCGTGAAGAAAGCGTTTTATGTCGCCACAACGGGCAGACCCGGCCCCGTGGTGATTGATATTCCCAAGGACATCACCGCTCAAAGTGCGGCGTTTGAATATCCTGAAGAAATCGAAATGCGTTCTTACAAGCCCGTTGCCAGCGGACACCCCGGACAAATTCGCAAAGCCGCAGAATTAATTCTGTCAGCCAAACGTCCAATGCTTTACACAGGCGGCGGCGTGGTTTTGGGCAATGCGTCCAACGAATTAACCGAATTCACGCGCTTGCTCGGCTATCCGATTACGCAAACTTTAATGGGTTTAGGGTCTTATCCCGCATCAGACCCGCAATTTGTGGGCATGTTGGGGATGCACGGCACGTATGAAGCCAACATGGCAATGCACGAATGCGACGTTTTAGTTGCTATCGGCGCACGCTTTGATGACCGTGTCACCAGCGATTTAGAAAAGTTCTGTCCTTACGCCAAAATCATTCACATGGACATTGACCCCTCTTCCATTTCCAAAAATGTGAAAGTCGATATTCCCATCGTGGGCGCAGTAGACCGCGTGTTGACCGAAGTGATTAAAGCCATCCGTGAAACAGGTAAACAACCTGATCATGAGGCTTTAGTGTCTTGGTGGGCGCAAATCGACGCATGGCGTGCTACGAATTGCTTACGCTATGATCGTAACAGCCCTTTAATCAAGCCGCAATACGTGATTGAAAAGCTGCATGAAATTACCCACGGTGACGCATTTATCACCTCCGACGTGGGGCAGCATCAAATGTGGGCGGCACAGTTTTACAAATTCGATAAGCCACGCCGTTGGATCAATTCAGGCGGTTTGGGCACGATGGGTTTTGGGCTGCCTGCCGCGATTGGCGTACAATTGGCACATCCTAAAGAAACTGTGGCTTGTGTGACTGGTGAAGCCAGTATTCAAATGTGTATTCAAGAATTATCGACGTGTAAGCAATATGATTTGCCGATCAAAGTGATTAACTTGAATAATCGTTACATGGGCATGGTTCGCCAATGGCAAGAAATGTTCTATGATCGCCGCTATTCGCATTCTTATATGGATGCGTTACCTGATTTTGTGAAATTGGCAGAAAGCTATGGTCATATCGGCATGTATATTGATAAACCCGCCGATGTGGAAGGTGCACTGCGCGAAGCGTTTGCGATTAAAGATCGTTTAGTGTTTATGAATTTTGTCACCGATCAAACCGAAAACGTGTATCCTATGATTGCCGCAGGCAAGGGACAACACGAAATGGTGTTATCTTCAGAAAGAGAGTTGGCTTAAGAACATGCGTCACACTATCTCCATTTTGTTAGAAAACGAAGCAGGGGCTTTGTCACGAGTGGCGGGCTTATTCTCCGCACGCGGTTATAATATCGAATCCCTCACCGTTGCACCGACCAATGATCCTTCTATGTCACGGATGACCTTAGTCACCACGGGCACTGAGGGCGTGATCGAGCAAATCACCAAGCAATTAAACAAGCTGGTGGATGTGATCAAGTTGATTGACTTGAACGAAGGTCCTTATATTGAGCGTGAATTAATGCTCATTAAAGTCAAAGCAGCGACCAATAACCAACGCGAAGAAGTCAAACGTTTAGTTGACATTTTCCGTGGCAAAATCATTGACGTGGGCGATTCTAACTACACTATCGAACTCACGGGTACGGGCGAAAAAATCGATGCCTTTATCAAAGCCATTGAAGCACCGCTGATTGTTGAAGTGGTGCGTTCAGGGGTTTCTGGCATTGGGCGCGGTAACAAGAGCCTACACGTATAATTAAATCCTTTCGCTGCCTACAGACCGTGTTATTACAACGCGCAGCGAAAGTATTATCCACACCTAAAGATGAATAACGAAGCGAGGAACTTCATGAATATTTTTTACGATAAAGATGCCGACCTGTCCCTGATCAAAGGCAAGAAAGTCGCCATCATCGGTTATGGTTCACAAGGTCATGCCCATGCGAACAATCTGAAAGATTCTGGCGTGAAAGTCGTGGTTGGCTTACGTGCTGGTTCTGAATCTGCCAAGAAAGCAGAAGCGGCTGGCTTGAAAGTGAAAGACATCGCTGATGCAGTGAAAGCCGCTGACGTAGTAATGATTCTCGCACCTGACGAACATCAAGCAAAACTTTATCGTGACGAAATTGAACCCAACATCAAAAAAGGCGCGGCTTTGGCTTTCGCGCATGGGTTTAACATTCACTTTGAACAAATCGAACCCCGTGCCGATTTAGACGTAATCATGATTGCGCCTAAAGGGCCTGGTCATTTAGTGCGTTCTACCTACACCCAAGGCGCAGGCGTACCTAGCTTAATCGCGGTGTATCAAGATGCTTCGGGTAAGGCACGCGACATCGCTTTATCTTATGCATCTGCTAATGGCGGTGGTCGTGCTGGCGTGATTGAAACCAGTTTCCGTGAAGAAACCGAAACCGACTTGTTCGGCGAACAAGCGGTGTTATGCGGTGGTGCAACGGCATTGGTTCAAGCAGGCTTTGAAACTTTAGTAGAAGCTGGCTATGCCCCAGAAATGGCTTACTTTGAATGCTTGCATGAATTGAAGTTAATCGTGGATTTGATGTATGAAGGTGGGATCGCAAACATGCGTTATTCTATCTCCAACACCGCAGAATACGGCGACATTACCCGTGGCCCTCGTATCATTACCGCAAAAACCAAAGCGGAAATGGCAAAAATCCTCAAGGAAATCCAAAACGGTGAATTCGCACGCGAATTCATTCTGGAAAACCAAGCAGGGGCTGCCACGCTCAAAGCAAAACGTCGTTTAAGCCGTGAACACAAGATTGAAGAAGTGGGCGGTAAACTGCGTGAAATGATGCCTTGGATCAAGGCAAACAAGCTGGTTGACCGTAGCAAGAACTAAGTTTTGAGTTGAATTAAGGGGCGGTGAAAACTGCCCCTTAAACTTTGGCGATTCCCTAAAAATTAGGATGTGTGATGTTCTATGAATAATTATCGTTCACATAAAATGATTAAAGGTTATTGGTTGACTAACCTCATAGTCATGATCATGATGATTCCATTAGGTTTCTATGTTTATAAAAAAATTAATCCAGCCCCTGTAAGTCGCGTCATTCCTGCAACCCCTGCAAATCAAGCATCAACGACAGGAAAAGTTTATAAATGTGATGGTCGAACACACTGTTCTCACATGACTTCTTGTGAAGAAGCTACGTTTTTCTTAAGAAATTGTCCTAATACAAAAATGGATGGGAATAATGATGGGATTCCTTGTGAAAAACAATGGTGTAAACATTAAACTTTAAATATGATAAAACCTTTTTTTCTCGTTCCCACGCTCCTGCGTGGGAATGCCTACCACGTCGCTCCAGCGGCGCGAGTTTGGCTGAAAGTATATTAATTTGAGATAAATTTCTCAGAATTAAAAACTTAATATTTTTCTATTATATTAAGGGCTTATCCTGCTTAACTCGGATAATCCTGTAAATACTGATTCTGACAATAAATTCGCTAATATTTCTAATTTCTTTTAAATTTAAATAATTATATCCGCTGCTAAATTTAGAACGCTGTGACAAACGCGCCGCTGGAGCGACGCAGTAGGCATTCCCACGCTGGAGCGTGGGAACGAGAGCAAAAACTTAACTGCGCCCCTAAATCCCCTAAAGGGGACTTTAAAGATAAAATATTGATGTTTAATGTTTAGCCCCCTTTAGGGGGTTGGGGGCGCAGTTAGCCCTTATCCTCACCCCGATTTTCACGCCCACCTTGTTAAAAAGGGACTCTCTTATGAACGAAGTCATACCTCCTTCCCCGATTCTCCCAGAACGCCCCAAACGCCGCCGTGGCATTTATTTACTGCCCAATTTATTCACCACCGCCGCGCTGTTTTCGGGCTTTTATGCGATTATTAAAGGCATGAACCACCAATTTGAAGCCGCCGCGATTGCGATTTTTATCGCGATGATTTTAGACGGCATCGATGGGCGCGTGGCACGTTTAACCAACACCCAAAGCGAATTCGGGGCAGAATATGACAGCTTATCCGACTTAATATCATTCGGACTTGCGCCCGCGCTGGTGATGTACACATGGACTTTATCGACTTTGGGGAAAGTCGGCTGGCTGGTTGCCTTTATTTATACCGCCGCCACTGCCTTACGTCTGGCACGCTTTAATGTGCAAATCGGCAAAATTGACAAAGCCTATTTCCAAGGCTTACCCAGCCCCGCCGCCGCCGCCGTGATGGCAGGTTTAGTGTGGTTTTGTGATGAAAGTCATATTGAACCGAATAGCATCGCTTATTTAAGTTTATTGCTAACCTTGGGCACAGGTTTATTGATGGTCAGCAATATTCGCTATCGCAGTTTCAAGGATTTGAATTTAAAAGGTAAAGTGCCATTTTTCGCCATTCTCGCGATTGTGCTGTTATTCGTGGTGATTTCCAGCAACCCCCCCACGGTGTTATTTGGCGCATTTTTAATTTATGCCTTGTCTGGCGTGGTCAGCAGCAGCCTTCAGCTCTATCGCAGACGACGCGCCAAAACCGTCAGTAATTAGCTTAGACTTGCGAGATTAATTTACATACAATAATCTCGCTCCGCCTCCCCCTTCTTTTAGGCAACCGCCTGCGGTCAGATTTTTTTCTATGATTTATATTAATAATTTATCCCTGCAACGTGGCACGAAAGTGCTGTTTGCCAATGCAAATTTAACTTTATATGCCCATCAAAAAGTTGGCTTTATTGGGGCAAACGGCAGCGGCAAATCCAGCTTATTCGCCTTGTTTCGCAATGAATTACACTTAGATCAAGGCAGTTTAGAACTGCCCCCAAAATTAGTGATTGCCCACGTTGCCCAAGAAACTCCGCCCGTTGCCATGTCCGCTTTAGATTACGTGTTAGATGGCGACCGTGAATTACGCAGCATTGAAGCCGAATTATTGCAAGCCCAAGCCGCCGATGATGGGATGTGGGAAGCGCGTTTACATGCCGAATTTGACGCGATTGGAGGCTACACCGCCCGCGCCCGCGCCGCCCAATTATTAGACGGTTTAAGCTTCGCGCCACACGAACAAGAAAAAGCGGTGAATACGTTTTCAGGCGGCTGGCGGATGCGCTTAAATCTGGCGCAGGCGTTAATGTGTCGCTCTGATTTATTGCTGCTCGACGAACCCACGAACCACTTAGATTTAGACGCGGTGCTGTGGTTGGAGCAATGGCTGAGTCGTTATCAAGGCACGCTGTTATTAATTTCACACGACCGCGATTTTCTCGATACTGTGATTGACAGTATCGTGCATGTCTATGATAAACAACTGACTTTTTACAGTGGCAATTATGAAGCTTTTGAACGCCAACGCGCTGCAAATTTAGCCTTGCAACAATCTGCCTATGATCGCCAACAACGCGAAATTGCCCACATTCATTCCTTTGTGGAACGTTTCCGTTATAAAGCCAGCAAAGCCAAACAAGCGCAAAGTCGGATTAAAGCCTTGGAACGTATGGAATTAATCGCCGCCGCTCATGCAGATTCCCCGTTTCAATTTTCCTTTCCCGAACCTGTGAGCACGCCAACTTGTCTGCTGGATTTGGATAAATGTGATATTGGCTACGGCGAAAATGTCATTTTAAAACAAGTCAGTTTTAGTATTGGCTGCGGCGCACGCATTGGTTTATTGGGCGCGAATGGGGCAGGGAAATCAACTTTGATTAAATTGCTCTCGGGGCAACTGCAGCCGCTGACAGGAAAATTAAGCGAAGGTAAAGATTTACGCATTGGCTATTTTGCCCAGCATCAACTTGAACAATTGCGCCCCGACGACAGCGCGTTTAAACATGTGCAATTACTCGATCCCTTGGCGACGGAACAAGCAGTGCGTAATTTTTTGGGCGGCTTTGGATTTGTGGGCGACAAGGCGCTTGAATCCATCGCGCCGTTTTCGGGCGGTGAAAAAGCACGGCTCGCCTTGGCTTTATTAGTGTGGCAACGTCCCAATCTACTATTATTAGATGAACCGACTAACCATTTGGATTTGGATATGCGCGACGCGCTGAGCATGGCGTTGCAAGATTATGTCGGCGCAATGGTTTTGGTTTCCCACGACCGCCATTTAGTGCGTAGCACCACCGATCAATTATGGTTAGTGGCGCAGGGTGTGGTCAAACCGTTTGAAGGTGATTTGGATGATTATCGGCAATGGTTGTTGAATTATCGGGCTGAGCAGCGCAGTGAACAACGCGGCGAGCCACCTGTGAATAAACAACTTAAAAAACAGCAGGATGCTCAACAACGCGAACAGCGCAAAGTTTTACAAAATCGTTTGAAACAGTTGGATAAAGAACTAGAAAAATTAGGGATTGAAAAAAAAAGCTTAGAAACTTTTTTGGCGAATCCTGACAATTATCATGACCAGAAAAAACTGCATAATACGATGCAGCGTCAAACTGAGGTAACGACCCAATTGGCACATGTTGAAGAAACTTGGTTAGAAGTCACTGAAACCTTGGAACATCTCAACAGTGCCGCTTGTTCTTAATCCATCACTCTAAATTAGGTATTGAATCATGTTAAATGAATCGACTATTGCTATTATCAAAGCAACTGCGCCCGTGATCCGTAATCATGGTGAAGCTATTACCACCCGTATGTATGAGATTTTATTTGAGAAATATCCTCAAACCAAACCTTTATTTGCACGCGCTCCGAAAAATCAGCCACAAATTTTGGCACGTTCGATTATGGCGTATTGCGAACACATCGATAATTTGGATGCGTTGAAAGGCGCGATTGAAAAAATTGCACACAAGCATGTCGATACCGATGTTCATGCAGGCTATTACCCAATGGTGGGACATTCTTTATTACAAGCGATTAAAGATGTATTGGGCGATGCAGCAAGCGATGAGATTGTGAATGCGTGGAAAGATGCCTACTTTTTCTTGGCGGATGTGCTGATTAATCGTGAACATCAGTTGTTTACGGAAAAGAAAAATCAATCCAATACCACATCAGCTTAATTCAAAATCGGTCTTCATAAAAAATAACTGGTCGGGGCTTGTAACCCCGACTGGCACGTTTGAGAATCTCGGAATAACTGAAATCTTACAGCGTGACTGTACTTAAGAACATTTTTTGATGTGGAATTTTCGCATCTTCAAAAATTTCTCCATAGACCGAAAATCCAAATTTCTGATAGAAAGGAATAGCATGAGTTTGGGCGTGTAAAAAGATTTTAGGATAAACACGCGGTATTCCACCATTTTGCTCCGCTTTTGCAGAATTTTAGGGTGGAATACGCTGCGCTATTCCACCCTAAAACTACAAAAAATTTCCAGCCTTTCACCCCCTTTGAAAAAGGGGGAGGCTAAACCTGAGTAATTGCGTTAATCATGGCAATTATGTGAATTGCGGTTCAGATAAAAAAATCCCCAAATTCCCCTTCCAACCCAAATTATTTCATGATTTAATAAACTCCATTACCGAGCAGTTTTTTGGTAATTGAGCTGGTGCAGGTTTGTAACCTGCACCGTAACGTTTCAGCTTATTCTGACGTTCTCAAATGTTCCAGTCGGGGTTACAAACCCCGACCAGCTAGGGGGCATCTTATTGGGTTATTCGGATTGAGCTTGCTTAACCTTGCCAAAAAAATAA
>JBDKHS010000020.1:0-9140 GCA_039797505.1 Pseudomonadota bacterium
GGAAACGGCAAAGGGCTAGGATAAAACGCTTTACGGGCAAGATGCAGCATCACGCTGGAATCTTTGCCAATAGAATAAAGCATTACAGGATTACGAAATTCTGCCACCACTTCACGAATGATATGAATCGATTCACTTTCCAAGGCGGCAAGGTGAGAAAGTCTGTGCTGAGTCACATTAATTACCCATCAAAATTAAACGAATTCGGTCTGTTCATTGCGCGTATTATCCTGATTTTTAGGACACTATAACAGCGCGTGACCCCCTAATTTGGAAAGTCATTCATCAGTAAATCCTTATAAGCTTATAAAACTTATGAAGAATTTTTATGATTTTTCCTACTTCACTCTTTACACTATAGCGATCTTCATTTATTCTTAAAAGTAATACTTACTTATACACTTATATCAAAAGAGAATAATGTTATGAAGCTACAACAACTCCGTTATATTTGCGAAGTCGCACGTCGTGGCTTGAGTATTTCGGCAACCGCAGAAGGACTTTATACCTCACAGCCCGGCGTGAGCAAGCAAATTCGCCAATTAGAAGAAGAATTAGGGGTTCAAGTTTTCACCCGTAGCGGCAAACAATTAACCCAAATCACGCCCGCAGGGATGGCAATTTTAGAAATTGCACGGGATGTATTGAGCAAAGTCGAAACCATCAAGCGCATTGCCCAAGAACACAGCGATGATAAACGGGGACATTTGTCTATCGCGACCACGCACACCCAAGCACGTTATGTGTTGCCCAGTGTAATTAAACAATTTATTCAACGTTATCCGAATGTTGCACTGCACATGCACCAAGGTACACCCACCCAAATTGCAGAATTGGCAGCGGAAGGCGTGGTCGATTTCGCCATTGCAACCGAAGGCATGGAGTTATTTGAAGATTTGGTGATGATGCCCTGTTATCGCTGGAATCGCTGCATTATCGTGCCCAATGATCACCCGCTGTGTGCGCTGCCGACTTTGACCTTGGAAGCCTTGGCGCAATATCCTTTAGTCACTTATGTCTTTGGTTTTACGGGACGTTCGCATTTAGACCAAGCTTTCAGTAGCAAAGGTTTGCAGCCGCAAGTGGTGTTTACCGCCTCGGATGCGGACGTGATTAAAACTTACGTGCGTTTGGGGCTGGGCGTGGGCATTGTAGCGCACATGGCGTATGACCTGATTTTAGACAGCGATTTACGCGCTTTGGATGCTAGCCATTTATTTGAAGACAGCACCACGAAAATTGGCTGTCGGCGCGGTACATTTTTACGCAGTTATATGTATGATTTTGTGCAAATATTCGCGCATCAATTGACCCGCGAAAAAGTCGAGCAAGCGATGCAAACCCCGTCGCGTGAGGCTTTGGAAAAGTTGTTTGTGGATATGGAATTGCCGAATTATTAATGATGGTTCAAATGCGGACTGCGCCCCTCAATCCCCTAAAGAGGACTTTAAAGACAAAATTTTTTAGGTTTAGCCCCCTTTAGGGGGTTGGGGGCTTCTTTAAAGATTTTTAAACAGGCGACTTTTTGTTAAAACTTAATTGAGGACGCACCCTAGCACTCAGGCTAAAACTAACGCTGCGTTAATTTCTTAATAAACTGCCAAACACTTTGCGGCGGAAGATTAGCCTCTTCAAACACATGCAGCAACATCACCGAAATATTATCCGTTCCGCCATGATCATTTGCCAAATTCACCAACTCCTGCGCCATGCGTTCCAAATCCAGTGGCGGCGTATTCAAAATTGGCTCGATTTCTTCATCATCCAACATATCGTTCAAGCCATCAGAACACAGCAGATATAAATCATTTTCCAGCACAATCTGGGTTTGCACATCAATATCCACTTGTTCCATCACCCCCAGCGCACGGGTGACAATATGCCGATTGGGCGAATGTTGCGCTTGGGCGCGGGTATAAAAACCGCAATCGATTAATTCCTGCAACACCGAATGATCCACCGTCAATTGTTGCAACTGCTGATGACGCAAGCAATATAAACGTGAATCGCCCACATGGGCAATGCTTAATTCATGCCCTTTTAACACCGCCGCCACAATCGTTGTGCCCATGCCGCGATATTGCGGCTCTTGGGTTGCCGCATCGAGAATCGCTTGATTGGCTTTCTGAATTGCACTTTTCAACAGCGCATTAATCACCGCACTGCTTGCGGCTTGATTTTGTTTTGCATATTGCGACAGGCTGGCACTCAATTCACTGAGCACCGTATCCACTGCAATTTTGCTCGCAACCTCCCCCGCCTGATAGCCACCCATGCCATCAGCCAGCACCGCAATGCCTAATTTGGAATCATGCGCCATACAATCTTCATTGTGTTCTCGCACTTGTCCCGTGTCGGTACAACTCGTAATCTCTACGCGCATGATAATCTAATCGCTGGTTGAATAAGGCAATTTAAAATGACAGCAGTCTTGTAAAACTTGCATGGGGATGTCGCCCTGTATTTTCGCACATTCGCACAAAGCTTGGGCAAATTCTACACCCGATTGGAAACGGTTGAACGCAGTTTTTTGCAAAGCCTTATCGACCACGTCCCCCATACAAATCGGCAAACTGGGGCGCATTTCCAACACATCCACATAAGACTCATGGGTAATTTTGAAAATTAATGCCGCCATTGAATCTGCACCCTGAAATGGCAATTGTCCTGTCAATAATTGGTACAAAGTCACACCCAAAGAATATAAATCCGCTCGCCCATCAATCTGTTTGCTCGCCAATTGTTCAGGCGACATGTACGAAGGCGAACCCAGAAAAATACCTGTTTTGGTCTTATTTGAATCGGTAATGTGTGCAATGCCAAAATCAGTAATTTTAATATCTTCAGTCGCGGGATTATACATAATATTCGCGGGCTTGATGTCGCGATGAATCACGCCTTGTTGATGCGCATAATCCAAAGCCAATGCCACTTGATGCACGATTTTCATCACTGTGGGCACAGGCAATAAATTCTCAGTTTTGGTAAAGGGCACTAAACTGCCGCCCTTGAAAAACTCCATCGAAATATAGGCTAAATCATTTTGCTCGCCCGCGTCATATGTCGAGATAATATGCGGATGTTGCAAACGCCCTGCGGCAGTGGCTTCACGGAAAAAACGTGCAATTGCTTCCTCAAACTCAAAACCATCAAATTCTTGGGATAAAGCTAAAGTTTTGATAGCGACCAAGCGATCTAATTTTGGCTCTTTGCCTAAATACACAATTCCCATCGCGCCGCGCCCCAATTGGCGTTCAATTTGATAACGCCCGATTGTCGGTTTTTCCCCTGTTTCGTCAGCTAACAGGCAATCACGTGGATTGAAACTTGCGGGGCGTGCGTGATTCAAACGGTCTAAACGGCGTTCTACATCACGGAAATTCATATCATTTTTTAAAATATAACGATACACCGCGCCCGCGCCGCGTGGATAACGTTTCAATTCATAATCCAGCGCGAGATTATAAAGCAGGCTTAAAATGACAGGATCGGGCGGACATAAGCGAAACTTCTCAAATGCCATATCTAACTGCCCTTGCCCCTGCAACGCCAAGCCCAATAAACGATTACTTTCAATCGCATCGGGATGTAAGCGGAACGCATCTTGATAGGCAATGATGCTATTTTTAATCCACAATGCCGCTTGTCCCACGATTAAAATCAACAGTAAAAAGCCCATTGGTACATCATAACCATTGGATAATAAAATTAAATATATCCCAGAAATCACGCCCGCCAACCCGCCAACCCATAGTAAAGCAGTTTGAGGTAATTTGATTTTAGGCAACAGCAAGCTTAAAAATAACACCACCGCCAACCACGCGCCAAACTGCACCCATACGCTCCATGCTGGCTGGATAATGACTTGATTTAATAAACTATTAACGGCATGAGCGGTTAAAAAAACGCTGGGTAAATTGCCCACGGGTGTAGGAAAAAGTGTGCTAAAAGCGGGGGCAGTCACTCCAATTAACACCACTTTGTCACGAAATTTTTCAGGGGAAATTTTGCCCGTCCATAAATCGGCAACGCTATCGACGGTGAAAGCATTGGGATTAAATGCGGGTTGAATGCTTAAATCGGAATTGTGCGCCACTCGCAATGCGCCCGCCAAACGTACCCGTTTTTCCAAGCGCACTTCTAAATGTTCGCGTTCAAAACTGCGGGCTTTGGCAGCCAATAATAAAGGCAAACTCGGTAAATACATTGTGCCGACTTTGGAGATAATCGGCTGGCTGAATCCTTGCGCGGGGCTGGGTAAAAATCCCACGCCTGCGGCAGTTTCGCCCAAGACAGCAATCGGGGCGAGAAAATTCTGACTGCTTAATAAATTGGGCAAATCTTGGGTGATTTCGTCGGGGTCGAGTTTGCGCGTGGCTAATTTGAAATGCGCAAGATATGCGGGCAAGGGCGTGGTGACTTGGGTTTGCACAGGCATTCCAAAAAACACCTTGCCCGCTTTTTTGACACTGTAAGCAAGGCGTTGGTCACTGTCGAGTTCCATGCGCACAGCATATAATTTATCTTCTAAAGTAGTTAAAGTTTCATTAATATTTTTATGTGCTTGAATGAGTTGGGTGAAATCAGTGGTATTCACACTGTCGGGAGCGCGGGCGCGTAATTTCCCCAGATTTTCTAACGCACCGTGCAATTGTTCAGGCAAGGTGGCAAGCCCTTTGTCTTGCGCATAATACGCCAGCATTTCTTCAATTTGCGGCAAGGCGGGGTCAGTGTGCGGCTGGGAAAAATCTTGGGTGAAGGCAATCGCTTTGCTATAAGGGGCGAGTTTATCAATCAGTTGTGCGTAAACATTGCGTGACCAAGGATAATCGCCCAGTTGTTGAATGCTGGGTGCGTCAATGGCGAGCACTGCGACATGATTATTTTGCAGGGCGGGCGTGGGCAAGTTGCGTAAACTGAATTGATATAGCATTTGGTCTATGCCTTGTAAGCCATTCAAAGCAAACAATACGGCGAACAAGCTCCCAACGGCTAAGCCTATCACATAGTCTTGTTCCCAAAATCTGTCTCGTATACGCATTATATTCAGCAGTTGCTCAAAAAGTTACATGGGCTTTAGCAGAATATGTGCCAAACTGCTAGGTCGCGCTGGGTGCTGACAGGGAAATTGGTGAGATTTTCCCAAAAAAGCGATGAATCATTTACGGATTATAACCTGAGTTCAGTCTAAACCTGTGCTATTAAATGTCTTCTAGCCATATTAAAAGAAGCAAGCCTGTGATCGCAATATTAGTCGAAAGCTCAGTTAAGCGTGTTTTAATCTGGAAACTCCTCAAATTCTGTAAATCCTGATTCTGACAATCTTTGTCGTTTGATTAACAGAAACTTTCTGCTCTTTCTTAATTCCGAACTCAGGTTATTTACAGTCGCAACTGAGTGAAATTTTCTTAAACATCTTTTATACTAGCCGCGAACTTGATGGCTGGATAATCAAGTTTAAAATGCTTTTTTTACCCTTCACAAGGACGAGTACACATTATGAAATTATCCGTATTATGGGCAAGCCTGATTGCTGCAAGTTTAGTTTGTTCACCCGCTGCCTTTGCTGCTAAGAAAGGCGGTGAGGTCACTATCGACATGAAAGCTTCTACTTGCAAAGATATTGACGAATTAGATGAAGAATCAGCACCTTTCTTCTTAATTTGGGTTGATGGTTACTTGTCTGGGGTTACGGGTGACACCACATTCAGCACCAAAGAATTCAAGCGTTTTGTAGATGAATTGGGCAAGTACTGCACCAAGAATCCTGATTCAGGTTTATTAGATGCAGCTAAGAAAGTCGGCATTCAATAAATAACTCAGTGAATACAGCCCAGTTTAAGCTGACTGTATGACGCAAAAAAGCCGTAAACTCTCAGAGCTTACGGCTTTTTTGATGGCAAAATAACGGACTAATTACAGACCGAAATCACCCTTAATTTGTTCAACCCATTGAGCAATACGGTCTTTGGTTAAATCAGCTTGATTGTCTTGGTCGAGCACTAAACCCACAAAATCCCCATCAATCAAAGCTTTTGATTTTTCAAAATCATAACCATCGCTGGACCAACCGCCACCCACTAACTTCGCGGGAGTTTTGACAAGCGCGTGATAGATAATACCTAAACCATCAACAAACTCATGTCCATAAGCATTTTGGTCACCTAAGCCATACAATGCAACGGTTTTACCTGTGAAGTCAACGCTGTCCAAATTCGGCAACAGCATTTGCCAATCATCTTGCAATTCACCATCGCCCAAAGTCGGCGTACCAAAAATCAAGAATTCATATTTCGCGACATCTTCAGGCGTAACTTTAGCGACATTGAAAATATCTACTACATCATCACCGATTTGTCGAACAATAAACTTCGCAATCTTACGCGTGTTGCCGGTATCCGTACCGTAAAATAAGCCAATCTTTGCCATATTCTTCTATCTCTCAAGCAGTGGGAGCGAATTTATTAATCTTCTTCAGGTACGACTTCTGCAACAACAATACCTGTGGCATTATCAAAATCATTGGTCAAGCACAAGCAATGTTGACTGCTATTGACCAAGTATAAATTAAAAGCCTCGCTCGTGTACACGGGCTTTCCCCGATGAATGTCATCATCCATACAATAGGTGAAATGCACGCCTGCAAACTGTTTACGCAATTCCAACATTGTAGTTTCATTTAACACAGGAAATTGCTGTAACGCCGTTGCGATTTCTTGGGTTAAAGATTCTGCGATCATGCTGCATCCTCCTCACTGAGGATAATTCTGGCACGTTCTTCCGCAGAAACACCCATCACTTTCGCTAACCAAGGGGGAGGCGCATCATGCAACACTTCTTGCAATTGTTTTAAAACTTCAACTGCCACACCACCTTCAAGATGTTTGATCGGGTGAATGCTGGCTTTCACAATTTTTGCAGCTGCAGGACCACCGACGGAGGCGATATAAATCACATGACAATCTTTGATTAAATCGGTGCGGAACGCATTTTTATCATCCACTTCAACCGTACATTCTGTAGAACGCACATCAATCAAACGGATTTCATCGGTAGAAACTTGGTAAATCAAGAAACGGGCGCAAGAACCAAAATGTCCATCGATAACATCATAAGTATTGGAAGCACAAGCCACGCGAATTGAATTTGGCATCTCGCCCTCTTGAAGGGGCTTAATGTCTGGCGTTTCGGCTTGCTTGGGAACACTGTCTTCTTCCGCTTTGAGGAAGCGCACAGCTGCTTTTAATGCATCCATACTCATTTCAGCAAATTCGCCATTTGCTGCGGTTTTCAAGTCTTTGACCTTGATACCTGAAAGCTTATCTTCGGTCAGCGGTAAACCCACACATTCAACTAACACTGCGAGCAAACGGCGCGCATCAGTGTCAGGCAAGACCCGCGCTGCAAGCCCTATACGCAGCGCGAGTTCACGAGATAAGGCTTGCATCATCAAATTCCTTAAGCAGCTAAACGAGTAATACAACCATCCACTGGACAAGCTTCAACACATTGAGGCTCATCAAATTCACCTTCACATTCAGTGCAGGTGTCTTTGTTAATCTTGTAAGAGACTTTACCAGACTTAATCGAAGTCGTGGGGCAAACAGGTTCACAATCACCACAGAAGGTGCATTCGTCAGAGTTGATAACATAGGCCATGAAGATTCTCCTTAAATGATAAGAGCTAATTGCTACTTAGACACGTTCACGCTTAAAACGGATAGTTACTGGATATTTTGGTTCTTCACATGGTTCGATGTAATACTTTGAACCATCAGACAATTCAATATCACCACCCCATTTGGCGGGGGTATCAAATTCGAGAGAGACGATCGTTTCTTCTAAGTCCTTTTTAGCGACGTAGAAAGTGATTTGTCCGTCTTCATTTTTGCGTAACATAACACTGGGCATAGCCATAACCTTGGTTGCATGGGAATAACGTGGGGAAAGATTTCCCCACGTTTAAAACTTCTTTAGCGGACTAAGTCGTAGTTGTAGTCCGTTGTACCCATACCACGGGTTTCTTCGTCTAAACGTTCTAAGACGGCATTAACTAATGTGGTCAATACGTGCATTGCACCTTCATAACCTAAAGTGGTGTGACGGTGTAAATGGTGTCTGTCGAAAATTGGGAAACCGATACGAATCAAGGGCACTTCAAACTCTTTACCTTTGTGTAAGGTATCGCGTTGGATGAACTTGCCGTAGGAGTTACCAATCATGAAGTCAGGCTTGTTGGTGAACACTAAAGAACGCATGTGCCACAAGTCAAAACCATTATGCACTGCACAATCCTTACCATAAGGAGAACTGTCTAACAATTTCTGTACATCTTTCGCCCAACGCTTGTTAGCATTGTTGCTCAGGATATGGGTGGGTTCAGCACCGAGTTCTAACAAGAACTTAACCATACCAATGACGAAATCAGGGTCGCCCCACAAAGCAAACTTCTTGCCGTGTAACCAGGTATGAGAGTCCATCATCATGTCGACTAAACGACCACGTTCTTTTTCTAAAGAAGCAGGAATCGCTTTGCCCGTGGCTTCAGAAACTTTCATCAAGAATTCGTCGGTCCATTCCAAACCCATCGGAATATTAACGCGAGGAACTGCATGTTTCCAAGTGTTTTGGACGTATTTCTTGGTTTTTTCCAACTGATAAGGTTGTAACAAGAAAGTGTCGATACCGTTAGGTGCATCTTTGATTTCAGCTTGAGTAGTGCCACCTGCATACATGCGATATTCGCCGTCTGCTGGGGTGTCTAACACTTCTTCAGGGTCTGATAAGAACGCGTAAGGCACGTCCATTTCTTTCAACATGCGCTTGATGACGCGGAAGTTACCTAAATAGGTTTCAAAACCGGGCACAATGTTGACTTTCTTATTGCTACCAACAACCTTGTCTTCCATGTAATTGAGCGTAAAGAAACGCGCAATCCCTTCAAACATGTTGTCCCAACCCGTGGTATGACTACCCACGAAGCTTGGAGTATGAGCAAAAGGCGTGGGGAAATCTTGATGAATATTCCCAGCTTTCTTGGTGTTGTTGATGAATGCGTTTAAGTCATCACCAATCACTTCAGCCATACAAGTGGTAGAAACTGCGATAATGTCGGGCTTGTATAAAGCTTTAGCATTTTC
>JBDKHS010000021.1:0-7006 GCA_039797505.1 Pseudomonadota bacterium
CTACTTTAATTTATGCTTATTTGCACCCACATAAACATTAACTTATTGAGTATTCATGTAGTTGCAGCTTTATACGGTAACAAAATCAAATATATGATTATATTCGTCGTACTCAGGTTAATAATAACGTCTCCATTTTGTCCCGCCGCCGCTTGATGAATGTGGGGAGCTTAAGGACTGGCAATACTCATAGCACTGCCAGTCCTAATTGTGCTGAATTAAAGACCTTCTAGATTTTAAAAACCTAGAAGGTCTCATGCAAGATATGATTCTGCATGTGATGCTTACAACTTAACTTTTTAGTTTTTAGCGCGGCGCAGACAACCATTTATCATCTTGCCATTGCCCTGCTAATTGGCTTTCACGAGTGATTAATGTGCCTTGTCCGTGCTTTTTGCCTGCTTGAAAATTGCCTTCATATTTTTCCCCACCGACATAATACAAGGTGCCTTTGCCTTGATATTTCCCTGCGGTAAACTCGCCAAAATAACATTGTTGATTCAACGAGAAAATGGCTTCACCGTTGTAGTTGTTGCGGGCACTGCATTGATTTTTAGAAACATTCCACAGCGTCGAAGTTTGACAATTGCGCTGGGTGAAAAATTGATGACAGGCTTCATAATTGGCAAAGCTTGCGGGTGGTTTAGGAATTTCAGGCTCTACTTTTGGGGGTGCTACAGGCGTGTCCACTTTTTTGACAGCGGTTTCAGTTTCGACTTTTTTACCGTCCAAAAATAAACCTTCATATTTGCCGCCATGCGCATAATAAACCACGCCTTTGCCGTGAAACTTTCCTGCGGTAAATTGTCCAAAATAGCATTGTTGTGTATCAGCAATTAAGCCTTCACCTGAATAATTGGGCAATTCGATACAATTATTTTCATTGACACCCCACAAGCCAACTTTGCAAGCCTTGCTCAAAAAGAAGTAGTGACATTCTTTATAGTGTGGGAAATTAAATGATTTATCGATAGGGATATTGGGAGTGGGTGAATGACCCAAGCTTTGTTGAATGCTGCCTTCAATTTTCGTAATGACTTGACTGACTTCAACCTGATGCTTGCTGATGAATACTTGCCCTATCATATAAGCCGCACCAGCAACAAGAGACACAATAATTGCTTTAAACATGGATGTATTCTGCATAAATAAATCACTGACTGAAATAAACGCACAGGGCGTAACCGAATTGAGTGCTTAATGATAGCAAGCAATTATGAAAATTGAATCTTTCTTTTGAAGTAGCCCCAGCAAGTCAGGCAGAAATAAGGGAATAAAATTGTTTTGCAGCAGCGGTTTGGAAGGAAAGCACCAAAATCTGTTTAGAAATAGCCCCCAACCCCCTGAAGGGGGCTAAACCTAAAAGCTGTTATCTTTAAAGTCTCCTTTAGGGGATTTAGGTGCTTCTCTTTAAGCAGTTAAGAACTATTTTGACCGACAGACGTTCCCAAAGAGTTTTGGGAACGGTATAAGCTATGATTTATAAAAATATTTTCGTAGCACTCCGCTTGTTTAGGTTTTTGGCAAAGTGACCCCAAGCTGTCCTTGATATTTTCCTTGACGGTCTGCATACGAAGTTTCACATTCTTCATCTGCCCCTAAAAAGATTAATTGCGCTACGCCTTCATTTGCATAAATTTTGGCAGGCAAGGGCGTGGTATTAGAAAACTCAAGGGTAATATGTCCTTCCCAACAAGGTTCTAAGGGCGTGACATTCACAATAATCCCACAGCGTGCATAGGTACTTTTTCCCAAACATACCACCAGCACATCGCGCGGAATGCGGAATAATTCAATGCTGCGTGCCAAAGCAAATGAATTGGGGGGAATAATACACACCTCTGAAGTCACATCCACAAAACTGCCCGCATCAAAATTTTTGGGATCAACAATGGTGGAATTGATATTTGTGAAGATTTTAAATTCATTGGCGCAACGCACATCATAACCATAACTCGATGTGCCATAAGAAATAATGCGCCCACCCTGCTCGTTTTGTTTGACTTGGTGAGCGGCAAACGGCGTAATCATCCCGTGTTGTTCTGCCTGTTCACGAATCCAGCGATCTGACTTAATACTCATTTTTTTCCTTAAAGTTAGAGATGAGGCTGTTTTATCTTGTTTACGTTGAAACATCGACCTCCCGAGGAAAGTCTCAAAGTCGGTTTAAAGCAAGCCTCCAACGCACTGAAGGGGACTAAACATAAAAAATTTTGTCTTTAAAGTCCCTTTTAGGGGATTTAGGGGATTCTTCAAGCGAGCAATAGTTAAGCATCCCTTTAGAGGCTTATTAAGTTTTTATTGTTTTAAGGTGAGTTGCACTTTTACGCTGTCATTGCCTGCTAATTTTTCCAAGGTAATCACTTGAACTTGCAAGCGATATTGCTGTTGTAAACTTGCTAGCCATTGAGTCAAATCGCTAAAATTTGCCTGTTCAAAACTAATTCTAATTTCTTGTTCTGTATTCGGTTCAATGCGTTTGTTCGCTTTGGCTAAAGAAGTTTGCGCCATGCTGCTGTCAATAATACTGAATAAAGACGCAGTGGGGCGATTCGTAACACTGGGCGCACTGACCGTGCGCAATTGCTTCGCCTCTTTTGCCGCTTGCTGCATCCATGCCAATTCATCCACTTGTTCGCTGACGCGCAACTGCATTTCTTGCACTTGATTTTGCCACGGTTGCCACAGCAACATATAGATTAAAAATAGAAATAATGCACTGACCCCCACAATTAAACTGTAGCGTTCACGCGGGTTTAAATTCTTAAATAGGCTATTCATCATAATTTCCCCATAAAGCAGCTTTTAATCCAGAATTACGCTGAATGCGTTGTTGTACCGCATTGCGGAAAATGGCTTCTTTGCCACGTACTTCAACAGATTGTTTGGCGCGAGTAATGCCTGTGTAAATTAACTCTCGGGTCAACAAGGGCGAATCTTGGTCGGGTAGTAATAATAAAACCTTTTCAAATTCAGAGCCTTGACTTTTGTGAATCGTCATTGCATACACGGTTTCATGTTCTGGCAAACGGTTTGGGTAAAAACTGCGGATGCCGTTATTTTCGTCTCGGAAAAATGCTTTAATTTCATTATCTTTCCGAAAAATCACACCAACGTCGCCATTGAATAAATTCAGGTTGTAATCATTACAGGTAATCAAAATTGGGCGGCGATGATACCAACGAAAAGCTAAATTAATCGAACCTTGTTCGTTAAACAATTGTTCAATCAAGCGGTTAAGATTTTCCACGCCATAACGCCCGCGCCGCAATGCGGAAAGCACTCGAAATTCATCCAAAGCTTGCAGGGCTTGCTCGGGGTCTTTGGCTTGCAAATATTTCTGAAAACCCGCCAATAAACTGGCTTTTAAAGAATTCAATAATAACAAGCTATCATCGGGTACATTTTCCCAACGTAATCCCACTTGTGCGCTGTGCAAATGTTGCAAAGCTAAATCAGCCTTGCCTTGTTTCACCGCTTCTGCCACTGCGCCAATGCCAGAATCCGCAGTGAAGCGATGACTGGTTTTCAGCAGCACGATACTTTCTTGTAAACGCTTGGCGGTGGGGGTTTGTGGCAAAGCCTGTGCGCCTGCGCAAATATCGCCCAACACACTGCCAATTTCGACCGAAGCAAGTTGATCTTTGTCGCCCAATAAAATTAAGCGTTTGTCTGGCGACAGCGCATTTAACAATTTCGCCATCAGTGCCAAATCCACCATTGAAGCCTCGTCAATCACGACCACGTCGTATAACAAAGGATTATCGGCGTTATGGCGAAAATTTGGGGTGTCGGGAATTGCGCCTAATAAACGATGCAAGGTATAAGTTTGCTGCGGCATTGCCTCTTTGATTGCATCGCTACAATCCAAATTAGCCCGTGCTAAAGTTTCTTTTAAACGGGTGGCGGCTTTGCCTGTGGGGGCGGCAAGCGCGATGCTTAAGTTGGGATTTTGTTCCAAAAGCAGCGCAAGAATTTTGGCAACGGTGGTGGTTTTGCCTGTGCCTGCACCGCCTGAAATAATACAAAAATTGTGTTGTAGCGCGACTTGGGCAGCCTGTTTTTGTAAGTCATTTGCAGCAGTTTGTGGAAATAAACGTTCTAAACTTTCAGGGTTTAAAGTGTAGTTGGGTGTGAGTTGAAGCCGAGCTAAAATTGCGGTTAAAAGCTGTTGTTCATATTGCCAATAACGGTATAAATACAGGCGTTGTCCGTCCAAAATCAAGGGTTGATAATCGCCTACTTTGCCCACCACGGGACAATTTTGGAGCGCGTTTAGCCAAGTTTCTAGGCTGGGGCAGATTATCCCCTGTTCTGCGTCAACGGGGAATTTCTGGTTGGCGTAATGGGCTAAATCGACACAAATATGCCCTTGTGTGGTGAGGTTGCTCACTAACAAGCTGGCAAGTGCAAGGGCTTCCGTTGCCTGTTCGCCTGCCAAGTCTTGGATAAATAAGGTGAATCTGTAATCTAAATCCGAGATGAGTGAGGGACTTTTTTTATATAACTCGCGGATTGTATCGATGATTGTAGAGGACATTGGCAAGCAAATTTAAATAATAGGGAATTTACACAGAGTAGCGGGGGCGGGGAGGCTTGGCAAGGGGATGTCTCAGGCATAATTTATATCATCAGCAATCTAAACTACGGGGCTGTTCTGAATAAGCCCTTGAAAGAGACTGAAAACCATGTCAATTTTTCCTCTGACCGACTGATTACGAATCAGTTGCTCTACCGACTGAGCGACAAGGATTGGCTGACATCGGCACATTATACGTGAAGTCGCGTATGATTAAAGGGAGTGCCAAAGAAACAGTTATTCGTGGTAATGCTTAATGAAATAGAGGATAGTTCCGAACTTTTTTACAGACAGTGCCTCTAAACTTGGTTTCTCGTACAAAGCGACTTAAAAAATCAAGACCTCCATGTTGTTAGCCGCTTTTAGGGGATTGGGGGTTTGTTTTATTCAATCCTTTCCCAAAAAAGCATTAAAAATCCTATCGCTCCGCCCCCCGTTTTACCTATTTGTTTCCCGCAAAATTCCGCTACAATAAAATCCTCCAGAACCTCTTATAAACCACAACATCTGGATGGAAGGGAAACTATGTTTGATAAAATCTTAATCGCGAATCGCGGCGAAATCGCGTGTCGCGTGATTCGTACCGCCCGTAAATTGGGGATTCGCACCGTTGCCGTGTATTCCGATGCCGACGCACAAGCGATGCACGTCGCGATGGCTGACGAAGCTTTTCACATTGGGGCTGCTCCTGCCCGAGAAAGCTATCTTTGTGCCGATAAAATCCTCGCCATTGCCAAACAAAGCGGCGCGCAAGCCGTACATCCCGGCTATGGATTTCTCTCCGAAAATGCTGCCTTTGCCAATGCCTGCGCTGAGTCAGGCATTGTGTTTATTGGCCCCCCCGCCAGCGCGATTTCTGCAATGGGTTCAAAAAGTGCAGCAAAGAAAATCATGGAAACCGCCAATGTGCCCTTAATTCAAGGTTATCATGGTGACGACCAAAATCCCGAAGTATTACGCGCCGCTGCGGAAAAAATCGGCTATCCCGTGTTGCTCAAAGCCACTGCGGGCGGTGGCGGTAAGGGCATGAGAACTTTATGGAGTCCTGAAGAGTTTGATGCAGGACTCGCCGCCGCCAAACGTGAAGCCTTGTCGGGTTTTGGCGATGATCGGATGTTAGTCGAAAAATATCTCACCAAGCCGCGCCACATCGAAATCCAAGTATTTGCCGACACCTTTGGCAATGCGGTGTATTTATTCGAGCGCGATTGTTCTATTCAACGCCGTCATCAAAAAGTTTTAGAAGAAGCCCCCGCGCCCAATTTCCCTGAAGAAATTCGCATCAAAATGGGTGAAGCCGCTTGTGCAGCAGCGCGTGCGATTAATTATGTGGGCGCGGGCACAGTCGAATTTTTGTTTGATGAAACGGGCGAATTTTTCTTTATGGAAATGAACACCCGCTTACAAGTTGAACATCCTGTGACGGAAATGATTACGGGACAAGATTTAGTTGCGTGGCAATTGCAAGTTGCCTCGGGGCAGCCTTTGCCCTGTCAACAAGCGGATTTAGTCATCAGCGGACATGCTTTAGAAGCGCGGGTTTATGCGGAAGACCCGAATAATAATTTCTTGCCTGCGACGGGGCGACTGAAACATTTACGCACCCCTGCGGAAAGTGCGCATGTGCGGATTGATACGGGTGTGCGTGAAGGCGATTCTGTCACCGTGCATTATGACCCGATGATTGCAAAACTGATTGTGTGGGATACGGATCGCGCGGGCGCATTGCGGCGTTTACGTGCGGCGTTGGCGGAATATCAAATTGTGGGCGTGACCACGAATTTAGATTTTCTAGCAACCACGGTGGCGCATCCTGCCTATGTGCGCGGTGATGTGGACACGGGTTTCATTGGGCGTTATCACAATGATTTGTTCCCCAGCGTGCAAGGCGTTTCTGAAAAAGTGCTGGCAATTGCCTGTTTGGAAGTCTTATTGCGCCGTGAACAAGAAGCCAAAGCCGCCGCGCCATCGTCGGGCGATCCGTATTCACCTTGGCATTTAACCACGGGCTGGCGACTGAACGAAGGCAATCATCATATTGTGTGTTTACTAGATGGTGAAACCCAGCTTCAAATTCGTGCAGATTTTCACAAGGGCGGTTATCGTTTGCATCTTGGGGAAAATATTATCGAAGTGCGTGGTGAATTTGACCAGCATGGCGATTTATTGGCGGATTTAAACGGCAATCGCATGAAAGCGACCGTGGTGCGTCATGGCAATGAACTCACGGTGATGATGCACGGCGCAAGTCATCGTTTGGTAGTGCACGACCCTGCGTTATTTGATGCTGAAGAAGAGGCGCAAATCGGTAGTTTAACCGCCCCAATGACGGGTAAAATTGTCGCTGTGCCTGTGAAAGTGGGCGATAGCGTGAAACGTGGAGCAGCGGTCATGGTGTTGGAAGCGATGAAAATGGAATACACCATT
>JBDKHS010000022.1:0-3810 GCA_039797505.1 Pseudomonadota bacterium
ATTCGCGCTTAACGCAAGACGGGCTGCTAACTTGGGATGTACATGCACACCCTCAGTAATCAAAGCATCTGGCGTGCGTTGTAAAGAGTCCGCACGGCGCACTAAGGCATCCACTGCGTACATGGCTAATTCAGTGATGCGTTGCAGACTGCCGTTGACTTTGCTGGCTTCTAAACTGCTTGGAATACTCCATGCGGTTTGCGTGTTCACCACCTTATCGCCGACTTGTTTCCACACTTCATCGCGCACTTCTTCGGAAGAAATGAACTCGAAGCCTTGAACGTCTAACACATTACCGAAAGCGCGTAAGATTTTCCAAGCAGGACGGGCTTCGCCTTTGGGCGCAACTGCGCCGTTGAAGCTTTGCCATTTGCCTTCGCAATTCACATACGTACCCGAAGTTTCTGCATATAAACCGATGGGCAATAACACATCGGCGTATTCTTGCATCGCTTTGGTTTCGTAAGCAGTGAGGCTGACCACAAATTCTGCTTTTTTCAAATTGTTCAGCGCGACTTGACCATGACAACTGTCTAATTCAGGTTCAACGCCTAATAAAACATACGCACTTAAACCTTGTGACAACATTGCTTGGGCATCTAAGCCTGCGGGACTGACGGCAGCACCGCCTGCACTACGATGGGGCACTGCGCCTGCTAACCAAGCCCCTGCACTGTTGGCTTCTGCCAAGTAGCCGACTTTTGCACCGCTTAAGCTTGCAATCACGCGAGTCATGCCACGAATTGCGGCTAATTGCGGATGTGCGACCACTAAATTGCCTAACAATACCGAGACTTTGCTGCCTGCGCGTAAAGTTTTGGCTAATTGTTGTTGGGCTTCGCTGGGGGTGACGCTGGCGAGTAAAGCTTCAACGCCTTCGGGCAATTCAACAGGTTTTTCTGCTAATAAAGCTTTAGCAATGCCTGCTAATTGAGCGAGGAAATCGTTGGGAGCGACAATCAGTTTTTGCGTGGCTTTGAAGTTAAATTCATAATCCACAGGATTCACAAATAAAACTTTAGCACCGCGTAAGGCGGCTTTGCGTAAACGATGGTTAATTAAAGGTTCTTCTTTGCGTAAGTGTGAACCAATCACTAAAGCCACATCGCTGCTTTCTAATTCAGCCAAAGTTTGACCTAAGGCGGGGAATAAGGGAGCTTGTGCCTGATCATTGAAATCAGTTTGGCGTAAACGGTGGTCAATGTTTTGACTGCCCACGCCGCGCACTAATTTTTGTAATAAATAGAATTCTTCTAAAGTCGCGCTAGGGGAACTTAACGCTCCAATTGCACTGGCTTTATGGGTTTTAATAACTTTCTTTAAGCCTTCAGCGGCAAACACTAAAGCCGTTTCCCAATCCGTTTGCTGCCATTGACCATCTTTTTTAATCATCGGCGCAGTGAGGCGGTCAGCAGCGTTTAAACCTTCATAGCTGAAACGGTCACGGTCAGAAATCCACACTTCGTTAATGGCTTCGTGTTCTTTGGGGACAACGCGCAACACTTCATTGCGGCGCACATGGAAATGAATATGTGAACCTAAAGTATCGTGGGGCGCAATCCCGTCACGTTGTTGCATTTCCCAAGCACGGGCAGAAAAACGGAACGGCTTAGAAGTCAATGCACCCACGGGGCATAAATCCACCACGTTGCCAGACAATTCAGAAGCCACACTTTTCTCAAGATACGTGCCGATGCGGGTATGTTCGCCGCGTCCTGTTGCACCGAGTTCTTGAATCCCTGCAATTTCTTCACTGAAGCGCACGCAGCGAGTACAGTGAATGCAGCGGGTCATATCGGTAGCAATCAAAGCCCCTAAGCTCTTATCAGAAACCACACGTTTAGTTTCTTGATAACGCGAAGCATCTTTCCCATACCCCACCGCGATGTCTTGTAATTCGCACTCGCCGCCTTGGTCACAAATTGGGCAGTCCAGCGGATGGTTAATTAATAAAAATTCCATCACAGCTTTTTGAGCCGTCAATGCTTTAGGAGAACGGGTTTGAACCTTCATGCCATCCATAATCGGCGTGGCACAAGCGGGCATGGGTTTGGGTGCTTTTTCAACTTCTACTAGGCACATGCGACAGTTTGCCGCGACAGAAAGCTTTTTGTGATAGCAGAAACGGGGAATATCTATACTGTTAGCATCTGTTACTTCAATGAGCATTTGCCCTACATTTGCTTCGTAAGTTTTACCGTCTATTTCAATGGTTGCCATTATTTACTCACCAATATCTTTGGGAAAGCAGGTCGTCGTTTGAAACTTCTAAGTTATCGCTACGTCGGGGATTACCAACGGTTGCCACTTCAAACGCGATTTTTTCAGCGCACACGGCATAATCATCTTGCCGATACATAAAAACGATTATCTGCAACACGTTAGAAGCGTTAGCTGCCATACAATACGCACTGCCGCGACTGATGTTAAAGTCGCCATTATACCGAAGTTCTCTGTAGTGCGTGATCACTTTGCACAGGTTAGTTCCACATTTTAACATTTTCAGGTGTTTTCGTGGCAGAAAATGCGCTAAAATTTTTTGTAAAGTACACGATTTATCAAGCAAATTCTCCTAAGGTTCGCTAGGGCGTGTCATCAGTTAAGTTTTAACAAAAAGTAGCGTATTTAAACATCTTCAAAGAAGCTCTCAACCCCAAGGAGAGTTCCAAAGTCGCTTTAAAGAAAGCCCCCAACCCCCTAAAAGGGGCTAAACCTTAAAGATTTTGTCTTTAAAAGTCCCCTTTAGGGGCTTAGGGGGTTGGGGCTTCCGTTAAGACTCAAATCTGCCGCATTCCACTACCTTGCATACAGGCTACAGCCTGTTAAGGCTTAATTGATGACACGTCCTAGCTCGGATGGTCCGCTGAAAATATGCGTATTACATGCTAATCATGTTATCATCGTCGCTTATTATAAAATTTATGCTGATAAAAATCTCTGCCTATTTCTATTGTTTTGTCGACATGAAACTTCACCCGCATTCACAATCTGCGTAAGCCTGTTTTCAATACTTTAGGTTGCAGAATATCTGGTGAATAGTCCTTGATGTAATAGACAGATTTCAGTAAAATGTTACCCCTTGTTTTTTAGTACTTTAGCAGAATTTCCTAGACGCATTACACTGAGGTTTTAGTTCCATGCAAGCCGACATTCACCCTAACTACAAAGACCTTAAAGTTGTTTGTAGCTGTGGTAACACCTTTATTACCCGTTCTACGACCCATAAAGAATCTATCCAATTAGACGTGTGTGGTGCCTGCCATCCCTTCTACACTGGCAAACAAAAGATTATCGATACCGCAGGGCGTGTGGACAAGTTCCGCCGCAAGTATGCTCGTTAATTGAGCATAGACGGGGTGCATCTGAATCAGGCTTAACTGAGAGATTCCATGCACTCCTTCACGTTGTGATGACCCTTTAGCATTTTTCCCCCACGCTCTTCTGTAAAGCTTACCTTAAATATTCTCTCGCAAGCCACGCAATCACTACGCCACAGCGCGTTTTCTCCAGCAACCCTGTTTTCTTGGAATAAGGTTGGATTGGGTAAAATTTGATCATCTTCCTTGCAAGCCTTACACTGTTTTTCATCATTATGGGTGCAAGGAGTTTAAATCATGACCAAAATTACTATGTATAGTACGCGCATCTGTCCCTACTGCACGATGGCTGAACGCTTTCTAAAGCAACGGGGGCTTGAAGTTCACAAGATTCTCATTGATCAACACCCTCAAGAAATGAGCAGCATGATCGAAAAAACGGGGCGCAGAACTGTCCCCCAAATTTTCATCGGGGCGCATCACGTGGGTGGAT
>JBDKHS010000023.1:0-3862 GCA_039797505.1 Pseudomonadota bacterium
ATTCATAACCCGAGGCGTGTAAGAAATAGGTGAGAAAAAAGCTTCTCAAGCTTTTATCTTGGTATTGCGACAATAATTTGAATAAAAAGTGAATTTCGTCGTTATAAATCAGCACGTATGCTGCCAGCACAGGCAACGCGCCCAAGACGAATAAACCAATTTTTTGGGTTAAGCTTTGCAAAGTCCACGACCGCCACGCCACGCATTCCACGGCGGCAATATAAACCCCAGCCATCACTCCTAAAGGATGCGTTTCAATTGCCATTAAACTCAGTAAACCTGCAACCACGTAAAAACGCGACAGCCAACTGTAGAGCGCGGCACTGACGAGAAACATCGCAAAAAAATCACTGCGGGATTGATTGGCGAGTTGGAAAATGGGTTCGTATAACAATAAGCTAATGCAAAAGGTTAAGGCGAGCGCGACGCTTAATTTCAATTTGCGGGCGATGAGAAACCATAAGCCCACGCTAAGCAAGGTAAACAAACTGGACAGTAGATGTCCGTTTTGCCGACTCCAGCCTACCGTGTCGAGAAAGCCGCATTGTACCCATGAGGCAACCCGCCCAAAACTCAGCAAGCCACCGGGATTATTCATGCTGATGCTTTCACCGCCAATGCGCCAATCTTGGGTTGTGCCTGCTTGACAGTAATTATAAGAATAGGAAAGCGTCCAACTGTCGTCGATGTTGTTGTAGCGATAAATGCCATGCAGCAGGGTATAGACGAGTAAAACCAGACAAGCTGCCAAAATAAATTCAGCATAAGGGCGTATATTTAACATAGCGGGGATTTCAGCAAGGAGAAGAATGCGGACAGAATATAAAGTTTTACGATGGACTACAACAGCGGGATACGTGAGGGTGGGAAAAGCATATTCCACCAAACAGTTGCGCCGCTTGGTGGAATGACATCAGTACGAAATTAGAAGCGTTTGCCGATACCGAAACCTAAGACCCAAGGATCGATTGTTACATCGGTAGAAACGTCGCCTAACGCGCCTGAGGTAAACTTAGCGGTGGTTTTAATCTTCATATATTTTAAGTCAGCATTTAAGAACCAGTTGTTGCCGATGTCATAATCAACACCGACTTGACCGACGATGCCCCAAGAAGGGTCTAATTTAGGATCGCCCACGCCGCCTAAACCAGTTTTTAAGCTATCGGTTGCTTTGGAGCTTAAGAAACGGGTGTAGTTTAAGCCTACGCCTGCATAAGGACGGATTTTTGCGTCTGGTGCAAAGTGGTATTGCAGAATTAAAGCAGGAGGCAATACACGGGTTTCAATGATTTTGCCAGGTGCTAAACCTGCTAAGGTTGCACCGCTGGATTTAACATCATGTTTTGAAGTTAAGTCTAATAACAATTCAGCACCAATGTTCTTGGTGATCATGTAGGTGAAATCGATGTCTAAGCTATAGCCTTTGTCCACGCTCACGGTGGTGGCAGGCACGGTGCCGCCCACTGCGCTGGAGGTCACATCGGTGCTGCTGTCGTTAGGCATAATGCTGATGATACGACCGCGAACTAATAAGTCGCCTGCATTGATTGCCATCGCGGGAAGGCTGCTGATTAAGCCTGCAACTGTGACGATTGGAAGTGCTATTTTACGAAATGTCATTACTCTCTCCTAATTCTCTAGTAAGTGACTGTGTTAAAAAATATCTTAATGACCTGCTTGTGAAGGTCAAGAACGGCTTTTATGAGGAGTGTTATTATCGCGCGTAGGGTTTAGCTTGTATGATAACGATGCTTAGAGGGGTATTCTAAATACGTCTCATCCGAGAAAACCGTGGGTTAGTGCGTGAATTAAGACACACTCTTAAGGTTTTTTATGCCTTATGCTTATTGTACAGAAGTTTTAGTATTGTTCAAAGCTATCTCGATGGGGAGATATTCAGACATTTTAGAAGATATGCTGGCTAATCTTGCGGCTTAACAAAGCCCTTTTAGTATGGGGTTTAAAGATAAATCTTGTGAAAATGTCTACTATTCAACAGAAGTTAAAAATTTGACATTAACCTAGGTTAATTTCTATGCTTACAGACTATGAATACACGCGCTAAAAAAACCAACCACCAAACGCCTTGCACCCTGTGTCCTGTTCGCCAACTGGGGATTTTTCAACGTCTTCCCGAAGCAGAAGTGATCAAAGTGCAACAATATCGTTCGGGACAGTGTGTGCTGCCCGCAAAAACTTTAATTTATCGACAAGGTGAAGTACATAATCATTTATACACCGTGTTTACAGGCTGGGTCATGTTGTACAAAACCCTGAGTAACGGCAGTCGCCAAATTTTGCGCTATGTGTTGGCGGGCGACTTTTTGAGTTTTCAACCGGATGCCCGCGTGCCGATGACGCACTCGGCGCAAACCTTAACCGAGACCACCTTGTGCGTCTTTCCTCGTCAAAATTTAATGCAATTATTTAACGAACATCCTGAAGTTGCAGCCCAAATTACGTTGATTACCGCGCGTGACATTACCCTGAGTTATGAATATTTGGTGAATATTGGGCGTAAAAATGCGCGGGAGCGGCTGGCTTTTCTGTTTTTGGAAATTTACCACCGTGTTTTGCCCCAATTTCCTGAAACGGGGAACACGATTATATTTCCCTTAACCCAAGAAGATATTGCTGACACCGTGGGGCTGACTTTGGTGCATGTGAATCGTACTTTACGCAGTTTGCGTGAGGAAGGTTTAGTGCAATTAAGTCATCATAAATTGACTATTTTGGATTATCCGCGCTTGGTCAGTTTGGCGGGGTTTAATTTGCAAAATATCATGAATCAACCCTTGTTATAAAAAAAGACCTGCTAGGTTTTAAAAACCTAGCAGGTCTCGAGATTCAGATTCAAATTCAGGACTGGCAGTGCTATGAGCACTGCCAGTCCTTGCATTAAAAACCAAGGGGGATGGCGATCAGTAAGCTTTTGAAGCAGCTTAATCTGATCTGCTTTTCTTTTCTTTCGATTTAATCACATTGGAAATCGCAGGCACTTCGAGCAGATAACTGACTAAAGCCTCAGCATCTTCTTTGCTGAGATATTTCAGACTATTATCGACAACTTCCGCCATCAAACCGCCCGTATAATCCCCTTCAGGCGTTGCACCTTCTGAAAAAAATGCCAGCAATTCATCTTTTTTCCAGCCGCCAATCCCTGTTTCCACATCAGGGGTAATATTCGGCACTTTCGCACCCTCAGGCCCTGCCAAATTGCCTGCATAAGGCTGCGATTTCTTCAAAGCCCCAAACATATTGCGCGGGGTGTGACATTCACCACAATGCGCCAAGGCATTGGCGATATAAGCCCCGCGATTCCATGCCGCCGATTTGCCTGCAACGTTTTCCCATTCCTTGCTGGTGAAATACAACATTTTCCAGCCCCGATTAGAAAACCGAAACACATACCAAGAAAGTTCATGTTCTTTCGTGGGCTGCGCCACAGCGGGAATCGTGCGTAAATACGCCCACAAGGCTTTCACATCCCCGAGCTGCATTTGACTGTAAGCAGTATACGGAAATACAGGATAATATTGCTTGCCGTCGGGACTGACACCCTCGCGCAAGGCTTTAATAAAATCTGCTTCCGTCCATTTACCAATTCCATGCACAGGGTCAGGGGTGATGTTGGGCGAGTAAAATTTACCAAAGGGCGTATCAAAGCTTAAACCGCCCGCCAATAATGCGCCCTTGTTTTTTGTGTCGGTGTGGCAACCCATACAGCCTGCCAAACGAAATACATATTCGCCTTGTTTACGCAATTCAGCATCGTCAACGGCGAAACTTGCCGTATTCCACAGCAGCACGACTGCCAAGCTTAAGAATTTTCGAGTGAGGTGCATCAGCTTTCCATCGGTGA
>JBDKHS010000024.1:0-5754 GCA_039797505.1 Pseudomonadota bacterium
TCTAAAACCCGAGGGCCTGCCAGCGAACCATCTTTAGTCACATGTCCGACCAGAAAAATTGCGGTATTGGTTTGTTTGGAAAAGCGCACGAGTTGAGCGGCACTTTCACGCACTTGAGCAACTGAGCCGGGGGCAGATTGCAAACTTTCGGTGTACACGCTTTGAATTGAGTCGATGACAATCACGCGCGGTTTTTCTTTTTGCGCAGTTTGTAAAATGCGTTCAATCTGGGTTTCGGTAAGCAATTTCACCTTGTGCACGTCTAGCCCCAAGCGATGGGCGCGTAAACTCACTTGTTGCGGTGATTCTTCCCCCGTCACATACAAGGGATTTTGTTCACTTTGGTGACTCATGGCTGAGAGGGTTTGAATTAATAAAGTCGATTTCCCAATGCCCGGATCGCCGCCAATCAGCACCACCGAACCTGAAACTAAACCGCCTCCAAGCACACGGTCTAATTCGCTTAAACCGCTTAAACTACGACTTTCTTCGCGGGCTTCGACACTGTCGAGCAAGCAAACGCCTGCTTGCGCGCCTGCATAATTGGTAAAGCGGGCGGCATTGCGTGCAGTGCTCGAGGGTGGCTCAGCAAGACCTTCGACTAAGCTATTCCATTCGCCACAATCGGGACACTGTCCCATCCATTTAGGAGACATTGCGCCACATTTTTGGCAGTTGTAAACCGTTTTACTTTTACTTGCCATAAGCGTTAATCACGCGGCCAATCGCTGAAAGGGAAGGGTTTTTCATCGGTGTTATAGGTCAAATAACTCATAACATCATAGACATAAATGCTGAGACTGCGCCCAAATTGCAGCAATTGCTCGTTCAATTTTCCCGTGCCCAACACCGATCCAAATTGAATCACCACCACCGCCAACACCAGATAAATTCCCACATAATAAAAAAACAATATAAACATCAACATAGTGATGCCACGCACCCAAACTTGCCCAAAATTAAACATATTTTTTAACATTGCTTTAAAACATCCCTGAGAAATGTGTATTCATTCTGCGAATTAGCTGAAATAAATTTCAGTCTACACCATATTTCATAATCTCGTCATGGCGTGCTTGTTGCTTAAAATATTTAAATTTACTGAAATAACTTATTAATTTCTCTAAAGCTCAGAATAAATTATAAACAATAAATTCAATAGATTAACAATGAATATTATTATTGTTGCTAGAATAATTGAAAATATTAATTTATTTATAAGTATGTAAATAAGCTAGTCTATTTATTACTAATAACTTACTTGAGATTGATATATTTTAAATATAAAATATCAATGAGTTAAGGAAACGTATCATGAGTGATACCATACAAATTAAAAAAACGTCGGATTTTAATACAATAAATCCACTTGAAATCACGCGTTTCTTTAATATTGCGGGCTTGCAAAGCTTACAGGATGAGTTCGCGCGGCGGCTTGGCGTGGCTTCAATTATCACTTATCCCAATGGAATTCCCCTCACAAAACCCAGTAACTTTTCACGTTTATGCCAAATTATTCGCAAAACCAAAAAAGGTGAGATGAATTGCATTAATTCTGACAAAATTATCGGGGGCGCTACCCGTGATGGAGCCACCATTCAGCCCTGTAAAAGTGGGGGGTTGTGGGATGCAGGCGTGCGTATTCATGTTCGTGGAGAATACATTGCAAGCTGGTTAATTGGGCAGGTGATGAATGCAGAACAAGCCACTAAAATCGATAAGATGATGTATTACGCGCGTGATATTGGGGCAAATATCGATGATTTCAGTGCGGCGATTGCGCAAGTTACGGTGATGGATGAAGAAAAATTTACCGCAATCAGTAATGCCTTATTTGTGTTTGCTAAACAATTGGGTCGTTTTGCAGAACACCATACTGTGGATGACTGTAGCGAGTACAAGGCAGAATTAGGCAATATTATTGCCAAGCAGCCAAGCATTTCAGTTTTGTACGAGATTTGGGACAAGATGATTGTCGATTATCACCAAGGGAAATTAAGTGTTGATCCAGATATAATCGTATGACAGAAGACAAAACTGATAACAACAATAAAACTGCAAGGAGAATCTAATGAGTACCATTATTGAAATTATTCCCGTTACCGATTTTGACCAAGCTGAACCCATTACTCAGTTTTTCCAAGTCTCGGGATTACAAGCCTTACAAGATGATTTCTGTCGCAAGACTGGCGTTGCTTCTTTGATTATGTATCCCAAAGGCATTGCGATTACAAAGCCCAGTAATTTTTCACGCCTGTGCCAATTAATTCGTAAGACCGAAAAGGGCGGAATTAATTGCACCAAATCTGATGTGATTATTGGTAATTCCATGCTTGCAGGAGCGACCATTCAGCCCTGTAAAAGCGGCGGTTTGTGGGATTCAGGCGTGCGCATTCACGTAGGGCAAGTGCATATTGCCAACTGGTTGATTGGGCAAGTAATGAATGAAGAACAAGCCACTAAAATCGACAAAATGATGTTTTACGCCCGTGAAATTGAAGCGAATATCGATGATTTCAGTGCGGCAATTGCACAAGTCACGGTGATGGATGAAGAAAAATTTACCGCGCTGAGTAACGCGCTTTACATCTTCGCATTGCAACTGGGTGATTTTGCCAAGCAAGGTGAATCGGGGCAATTAGCTACAAACTACATGAAGCTAAAAGAAATTATTGATAAGCAAGCTAACACCAAAACTTTGTATGAAGTCTGGGATCGCATGGTTGCTGACTATGAACAAGGTAAATTGTGCGTGTAGTTTAAGCACAGAGGGTCGTTTTAAATTGTGAACCTCTCCCCCTTGAACAAAGGGGGACTGAAGATAAAAACTTAAATTAGCGTTTTGCCAATAAACCCGCCGCAGGATATTTATTAAAATACTGTTGAATGCCTTGGAAAACCGCCGCCGCCATGCGTTGCCGTGCTTGCACATTGTTTAATTTCTGCTCTTCCACAGGATTTGAAATAAACGCAGTTTCCACTAAAATCGAAGGAATATCAGGCGAGCGCAATACCATAAATCCCGCTTGTTGCACCCGCGCATAGTGCATGCTGCCGATTTTACTCAATGAACCTAAAACACTTTGCGCCAAATGTGCACTCGCTTCCAACGTGCCTGACTGCGACAAATCCAACAACACTGAAGCCAGCAATTCATCTTTATCATTCAGACTCACTCCGCCAATTAAATCAGCGGCATTTTCTTTTTCTGCCAACCAATGCGCCGCTTCACTGCTCGCCCCGCGTTGCGAGAGCATATAAACAGAAGAACCATGTGAACCTGATGTTTTTTCTGCGTCCGCATCTGCATGAATTGAAACGAATAAATCAGCCTGATGTTGCCGCGCTAAATCAATGCGTTTCCGCAGGCTTAAGAAATAATCACCCTCCCGAATTAACACTGCCCGCATGCCGGGTTGTGCATTAATCATCTGTGCTAATTCTTTCGCCAATGCGAGCACCACATCTTTTTCTTTCGTGCCGTAACGTCCCGAAGCCCCCGGATCAATACCGCCGTGTCCTGCATCGACCGCGATAATAATTTCACGTCCATTATTTGGTGTGATGGTTTCTGCCACTTTCATGTTGTCGACTACAATTTCACTGCGGGGCGCAACTTTGGGAGTTGGTGCTGGAACAGGGGCGGGTGCTGGAACGGGTTTAGTTGCAGGGGCAGAAGTCTGTGGCACGGGCGTAGGCACGGTTTGTGCTGGCACAGGTGCTGGCGTTGCGCTGGGCGCGGGCGAACTTGCAGAAAACACATCGATAATTAATTGATATGCGCCGCCCGCCGTGCTAGGTTTAGCCAAATAGCTTTTTGTGCGCACGTTTATTTTTAAATCAAACACGAATCGCCAATCATTGCCGCCGCGTGGTGCAGTACGAACCTCTTTAAATAAGCTATGATCGCCCGCAACTTCGGTGATATTGCCCTGCAATTCTACATTTTTTAAGTCAATCACCAAACGTTGTGGCGAATCCAAGGTGAAAATATTGTGGGCGACGGGCGCACTGACTTCAAAAATAACCCGACTTTGCTCAGCACTGACTTTGGTGACATGAACATTCATAATTTGCGCTGCAAAACTGGGGCAAGTTATCCCCAATAACACGCCAAGCAGCCAGAGATTTTTCATAAATTTATTCACAATTAACACCACATTTTTGTGTAAATTTATAGGGTATCGAGTTGTACTATAAAATGCAAGATTGTGATTTTTCACGTTATCATCCTGTGTTTAAAGTGTATTATGCCAACCGCCCACGGGCGAATTAAGGAGTGAATATGAGTTTTCTTACAAAACTAGGATTGCTGTTGTGCACGCTCGGCTTGCTCAGTGCTTGTGGTGACGAACCGCCGCCGCCCAAAGTTGTGCCTAAAACGGTACAAGCACCACCGCCCCCCAATGTGATTGACACCATCAAGACACGCGGCAAATTGCTGGTTGGGGTGAAGCGCGTGCAAACCATGCTGAATAGCCTCAATGCCAATCAAGAAATTATTGGTCTGGAAGCCGATTTGGCAAAATTGTTCACCGACAGTTTTTTGAGCAATAAAAACAAAGTTGATATTGCATTAGTCTTGCCACAAGCCATGTCCAATATGTTACTGGGGCGCACGGTGGATTTACTGATTGCCAGTTTAACCCGCCAAGAACTCGACGAATTGAAAAACGTGAAAGTCATTCCCTTGCCCAGCAACATGCGCGAAGTCACTGAAGAATCCGATGCTGCTCAAAATTACGTCATTTTAGTACGCCCTGAAGACCAAGCTTTAATTGAACAATTGAACAAATTTGTCGCCCGCATTCAAGAGTCTGGAGAATACGCCAAACTTTATGACTTGTGGGTCATTAAACCCAAAGCCCGTGAAGCCACAGCAGTCTCAAACGAGCACAGCGAAGAACCTGCGACCACATCACAACCTACTCAAGAAGGTGTGGTTTTACCCCGCCCTGAACGCAGCAATCGTTAAATTATTACACTGTACGTCTTTTTTGAAGGCGTGCAGTTGCCCATTTATTGAAAGTTAGGAGTTACGCAGTTGAAACATGAATTCTTTTATTTACAATGAGTTATTATTGTGTGCTGCACAATCATGTTTCTAGTAAAATCAAATGGTTAGCGATTCAACTGCGTAACTCCTAAAAGTGTCTGCACCTGATATTTCACACATTTCACTGCCTGCTGAATTGAATGCCGCCTTAGCGCACAGCAATCCGCAGGCTTATGGGGAATTTCTGTGGCAAAGTTTAGAAAATCTTGGCTACCATTTGCCCAATGTGGATTCACAGTTGCAGATTTGCAGCGATGATCCCAAAATTCAGCATTTGGCTTGGGAAACGCTGACTCACCCACAACATGGCTATTTAGCGCAGAGTTTAAATTTAAACATCAATCGAGCACTTCCAAAACCTAGCCCAACTTTCAAACCCGCTCGAAATTCGCCTGTACAAATCTTATTGTTTAATACACAAGTTAAACAACGACTTGGCTTAGAACAGGAACAACAAGCCTTACAGCACTTATTTGCAACTTATCCCGCACAATTACGTTTTGTGGTCAATTACGACGGACGTTTTTCAAGATTTTGTGAACTATTGCAGCAACAAGCTTGGGATTTGGTGATTTTCAGTGGACATGCTTTAGCCACAACCAGCCCTTGTTTATTATTTGAAAGTGATGCTCAGCCTTATGAAATTGTTTCCACAGCACAATTACAAAACTTGTTTAAACAAGCCTCCGTGCACTGTC
>JBDKHS010000025.1:0-3111 GCA_039797505.1 Pseudomonadota bacterium
TTTTAGAATGGGTTTGAGATAAGTTGATTTTACTGGAGAAGCGTTTGATGAAAAAGTTATTAACTGCTGCAAGCCTTGTGGCTGCAACTGTATTGAGTAGCTCAGTGTTTGCCTCTGGCGAGATGCCCGAGTACAAAAAAGCGAGTGGGATTTCTGGCAACCTGTCTAGCGTGGGTTCAGACACTTTAGCAAACTTGATGACCTTATGGACTGAAGAATTCAAACGTTTGTATCCCAACGTCAACATTCAAGTGCAAGCCGCAGGTTCTTCCACCGCGCCCCCCGCACTGACCGAAGGCACAAGCAATTTAGGACCGATGAGCCGTCCTATGAAGGATCAAGAAATTGAAGCCTTTGAAAAGAAATTTGGTTATAAACCCACGCCAATCCGTGTGGCAATTGACGCTTTGGCAGTTTATGTGCACAAAGACAACCCCATCAAAGGCTTGAGCATGGATCAAGTTGACGCGATTTTCTCTTCTACCCGTAAATGCGGTGGAAAAGATGACGTGACCGAATGGGGTCAATTAGGCTTAACGGGCGAATGGGCAAGCCGTAAAATTCAATTATACGGACGCAATTCAGTTTCTGGGACGTATGGCTATTTCAAAGAACACGCTTTGTGTAAAGGCGATTTCAAGAACAACGTCAACGAACAACCCGGTTCTGCTTCTGTGGTGCAATCTGTCGGCAGCTCCGTTAATGGTATCGGTTATTCAGGTATCGGTTATAAAACTTCTGGGGTGAAGTTAGTTCCCTTAGCTAAAAAAGCGGGCGAACCTTTCATTGAAGCCACTGAAGCCAATGCAATTTCTGGAAAATTCCCCTTAGCACGTTTCTTATACATCTACGTCAACAAAGCGCCTAACAAGCCCTTAGCTCCTTTAGAAAGCGAGTTTGTTAAGATGGTTTTATCCAAGACTGGGCAAGCTGTCGTGGTTAAAGACGGCTATGTTCCCGTACCTGCTGCGATTGTAGAAAAAGAAATCGCTAAGCTTAAGTAAGTCAAAAACGATTTTTGTCAAAGACCTGTCTTTCACCCCGCTTTTGCGGGGTTTTTTTATGGGTGTTTTTTGAAAACAGCCCCAATTTTTTAAGGGGACTTAAAAGACAAATCTTTTATGTTTGTAGGAGTTTCTCGTTCCCAAACAAAGTTTCACAGCCATTAAGTTATGGGAGTTTAAGGACTGGCAGTGCTCGTAGCACTCGTAGCACTGCCAGTCCTCATTGCGCTGAATTCAAGACCTTCTAGGTTTTAAAAACCTAGAAGGTCTCGGGAAGGCTTATCTTTCTTAGCCCAAACTCAGGTTAACTTAATGGCTGTGAAACTTTGTTTGGGAACGAGAATAATACTCTTCTCCCCTTCCTCCCTTTTCAGAAGGTATAAAAAGCAAGATAAACCTGTAAATCCCGAGTCTGACAACCGTCTATTTATCTCAGCCACATAGCAAAATACATAACAAACTGAGATGATAAGCATATCTCCACAGCGCAGTAGGTGACTTCAGATGCCGATCGAAACGGAATTAAAACTTCAATTAGTAAACACCCCCGTCAGCCAGTTTCTTGCTCATCCCGCCTTACAACAAGCCACCGTCACCCACCTTCCCCAACGTCTCTATAATACCTATTACGATACCCCGCAGCGCGACTTAGCCAAGCAACGCATTGGAGTGCGGATTCGGCGCATTGGAGACGAATATATTCAAACCGTGAAAACAGGCGGCAAAAATATCGGCGGCTTGCAGCAGCGCAATGAATGGGAAATTTCAATTCCTGCGGATCGTTTAGATTTAGAACATTTAAAGCAAGTGTTGCCTGAAGAAGCGCAAGCCTTTATTTCTGAATTAAGCCCCATGTTTACCACAGATTTCACGCGGCGCATTTGGGATATTTGGGTGTCAGGCGAGCACCATATTGAACTTGCATTGGATGAAGGCGAGATTCGCAGCGGACAATCCAGCATGACCCTGCAAGAAATCGAACTGGAATTGAAACAAGGCAGCCCCAGCAAAATTTACCAATTCGCTTTATATCTGCAAGAAACCTTGCCCTTGGTGATTGAACAACGCAGCAAAGCCGAGCGCGGCAATCAACTCTATACCAACAACTTTACCGCCAACAGTTATAAAGCCAGTCCCTTACAACTCAGCAAACGCTGCAATGTGGAAGAAGCTTTCATCGAAATCATGCAACACAATCTGGCGCATTTACAAGCCAATGAAGCCACTGCTTTGCAAGGCGAAGATATTGAAGGCGTGCATCAAATGCGGGTTGCGCTGCGGCGACTACGTTCTTGCCTCAGTTTATTTTCTGAAGTCATTCACAAAGCCAGCAATGGTGAATTACGCGCCCAGCTCAAACAAGTGGGTTTGAAATTGGGCGATGCACGCAATTGGGACGTATTTTTATTAGAAATTAATAAGATGCGACAAATCACTCACAGCGCGAGCAGTGTGGAAAGTATTCTACCCGAATTGCTTGCCCAACGCGCCCAAAGTCATGCCCACGTCCAAAATATGTTGGCATCCGTGGCGTATAGTCGTTTATTACTGCAACTGGGTAAATGGCTAGAAGAAAAAACTTGGCGTAACCGTTTAGGGAATAAAGGATTACAGCGTTTGCAACAACCGATTACGAAATTTTCTGCCCAAGTCTTGGCACAGCATGCCAACGAAGTCAAATTGATGGGAGAAAAGTTTGGGGAAATGGACGCGTTACAACGCCACGCACTGCGAATTTTGGTGAAGAAACTGAATTATGCCTGTCGCTTTTTTGTGGAATTATTTCCCAAAAAAGAAACACTTGCCTATATTAGTTTACTGGGCGAATTGCAAGATTGTTTAGGCTTGATGAATGATGCTGTGGTTGCGCATGAATTATTAGATCAGGCGAATGTGCGCGAGGAAACCTTGGCTAGGCAATTTATTAATGGTTGGAATGCCCAATTATTGCAGGCAGAACTGTTAAAATCTCACCAATTATGGCAACAGTTTCTCCAACAACCCGTTTTCTGGGAATAATGTGCACTATGTATGATTATCTGATTATTGGCGGTGGCATCAGCGGCTTGCTGACCGCTTTAGAATTGCGTCGCGCTGGGCTAAAAGT
>JBDKHS010000026.1:0-3573 GCA_039797505.1 Pseudomonadota bacterium
GCATTTCGTAATCATCAAGAGCCTGATGAAGTAAAACATGTCGAAACTGCGAACCACAGTGAACCCGCCAAGAAAAAAACCAATTTTGACATTTTAAAGCTGTTTGGACGGAATACCTAAAAAATACAGGGATGTAGAAAATGCTCGATAACTAGTTCATGTACTACATCCCGATTTCAAATTGAAATTATGCCTTTTTCAAAAAGCAGGTTTTCAACACCAAGTTTTTGACTTTTTCAGCATGGCATTCGATTTCTTCTTCATCTTCGGTAAGACGAATATTTTTAATCATCGTCCCTCTTTTCAAAGTGACGGATGTTCCTTTCACTTTCAAATCTTTAATCAGCGTTACTGAATCACCATCCGCAAGTTCTGTACCATTGCTGTCTTTTACGGGCATGTTTGCTCTTCTAAATCGGTGGGTTGAGGGCGGTATTATAATACTTTTGAGGGGGCAGAAATTTTAATTTGCGCCATGAGAGAAATCAGAAATCCTGCACTTTTAGGAATTACGCAGCTGGAATCGTAATTTCATGAGTTAAAGTAGGTTGGGTTAGCCTAAGCTAACCCAACGAAAATAAAAGAGTTCAGTTGTGTTGCCGTTGGCAGCCCAACCTACGAGGCTGTCATTTCATTGACAACTCTATTTTAAAGCCTCTCATGAAGTGTGACCGCTTAGGTCGTTTCTCGAAACGCAAAAGCCCCGATGTTCGTTAAAAACATCGGGGCTTTTTTTGTCTGGAAAGTCTAATGTTTAGCCTCCCCCCTTTGACAAAGGGGGACTGAGGGGGATTTAAGATTTAAAACCAGCCCCTAAATCCCCTAAAGGGGACTTTAAAGATTAAAAACAATTGCTTAGTTTTTAGCCCCCTTTAAGGGGTTGGGGGCTTCAGTTAAGATTTTCAAATCCCCCCAGCCCCCTTTTTCAAAGGGGGTGAAGGGCTTTTGTCTGAACCACAAGTCACATAATTAATTACAATTATTTTGTGTTTAATTGGGGTAATTGTGTAAATTATGTGAATTAAGGTTCAGACCTCTCTTCAGCTTTTTACGAAGCAGGCTTCAATGCCGCCAGTTCCAAAGCAGGATATAAATGCACCACAGAACGACCAAATTCAAAATTGACCAAAGGTATTTTTGCAAACTTTTCAGGAATGGGGGTTTGTAAAACCTCCGCCATATCCTTGCCCGCCTCAGCCGAAGCTTTCAAACTTTGGTCTAGCCATTGTAAATATTCACGGGTTTGCACGATGGCACGCTTGTCTTGCAACACCTCGCCATGCCCCACCACTAAATACGTAAATTTAAGCTGTTCCAACTGCTTCAAGGCATCTAACCACTTGGCTAAATTGGCATGAGGCGTGGTCGGCGTGCGATTATAAAATACCAAATCGCCCGCAAATAACACCCCTGTTTTTTCATCCAGCAAGGCTAAATCCGCATGACTGTGCCCTTGCAACACCAATAATTTAAACTTGTGATCGCCCACGCTCAGCGTGTCAGCCGTCAATTTTTCCGTCGCCGCCAGCGGTTCAGTGCCACGCATCCAGTCGCCCGTCATTCGGTACATATTGTCAGAAAATGCGCCGCCTTCGCGTTCCATGTCTTCAATGGCTGTCGGCAGTGCCGCAATTTTCACATCTTTAAACGCTTGATTGCCAAAAAAATGATCAGGGTGATGATGGGTATTAATCACCTGCACAATCGGCTTATCGGTGACTTTCGCAATCGCTTGGCGCATCTGTTCGCCATAACGCAATGAAGAACCTGTATCAATCACCACCACGCCCGCGCTGGTGATAATAAAAGCGGTATTGACGATATTGCCGCCATTCTCAAAAGAAAAGTCCTCGGTTTTACCTATAAAAACATAGGTATCCGAGGAAAGTTGACGCGGCGTAAGTTGATAATTTAACTCGACCGCGTCTACACCAAGAGAGAGAAATACTAAGCAACAACAACTAACAAACAACAGCTTCATGGTATAAGTTCCGCCTTGATTTTATTTGCATTATTATCTCGTCCGCTAATATGTAGCGTGGGCAAGGGCAAATTTTTGGGAAACTCAATACTAAAAATCGGATTTTCGCTAACAGGTTCAGCAGGTTTAATCTGCGCCAACGTCTTACCTGTCGCGTCTTGGAAATTAATTTGCTCTAAATGAAATGCAGGAATACCCGCCGCTAAACCTGTATCCATCGGATGAATCACACGGAAACGTACCCGTTGTGCACTAGGCTGTTGCCAAATTCGACCTTGCACTTGTCCCAATTGACTTTCCCACAAGCCCGAATTTCGCGCCGCACTCGGTAAAGTACAACCGCCACCCGCTGCATCCACCCACTTCCCGCCGACATGCCAGCCGTCCGCTGTGCGCACTGCGGCACGAATCGGGCTGGCTTGTTGCAATTTGATCCGAAATCCAATAAACGGCAATGCCTGCTGTGGGTAAAAACTCAACACTTTCGGCAAGGGATTAAAATCTGCAAAAATCAGAATTTCTTCAATTGCTTGCAAACCTTCCACTTTCACCGCAAGCGGCACTTGCATCGAATTCTCAGCTTGTTCGGGCGCAAGCACTTGTACCCGTGAATCAAACTGGACGGGATAATCTTTCAGAAAACGATTGTACATCGTTGTCCATTGCACCGAATTCAACGGATCAGCAGGGATTGCCAACACGTTCATCGGTAACAGCGCCATTAATCCAACCCGATAAATGCGCCACATGATTTAAGGTTTCACTTCTTCGACAGCCGCATAACTGATATGGTATTCCGCGAAAATCTTGGCGAGCGTGCCGTCTTTTTGCAAAGCTTTCATCGCTTGTTCCAATTCAGTGACCAACTCAGGATTATCCGCTTTCACCGCCAAACCCACAGTCCACTTTTGGATTAAACCGGGCATTGGCGACTCGCTATAAATCACAGGTTGATCTTTATCTAAACCGCTTTCGATTTGACCGCGCTGTCCCATCACCGCACTGACTTCGCCCTTTTGGAAGGCAGCAAGGGCTTCTGCAAACTTGGGATAATGTTGCACACTGTTGCGCAATAAACCTTGCATCGTGCTGGTCAAAAATACCGAAGCAACACTGCTTAATTCAACCCCGACTTTATGATCCAGCAACACCTGCAAACTGGGTAGGTTTGGAATGCGTTTGGGGTTGTATGCCAGCGTCACTTGCTCCTGATAATACGGGGCGAAGATTTTCACTTTGGGATTATCTTCTGCAAAACGCGCATCCACAGGCACATGCAGCATCACATCGGCAACACCACCGCCCAAATAATGACCTTTCCAAACCGAGTTACGCAAATCATCCGCCATGCTTTCGCCCGCAGTGACTGCCATCAAGTTCATCCCAACCCCAAGCTTTGCAGCGAGTGCGCGGGCGATGTCTAAATCCACACCGCGCATCTTTTGCGTTGCGTCAGCAAATGAATACGGTGGAAAATCTTTATACAAGGCAACGCGTAGCGCACCTTTTTCTTTGATTTTTTCCAATCCTTCCGCAGCGATATTGCCACACAGCAATAATCCTACGCATGCTCCAACCACCAATTTAATCAT
>JBDKHS010000027.1:0-2504 GCA_039797505.1 Pseudomonadota bacterium
GGGTGAAATCAGACCTACTAGGTTTTGAAAACCTAGTAGGTCTCGACTCAATTTAAGCTAAAAAGCCTTGCAAAGCCGCTGCATACTGTTCAATTTCTTGAGTAGTACGCATTTCCGTGGCACAAATTAACAAAGCATCGCCTAATTCAGGATAATCCTGATTCAGTGCGTAACCGCCGAGAATGCCTTGTGTCATCAAATGCGCTAACACTTCTTGCACGGGACGATTCACCCGCAACACGGTTTCATGAAAATATGACCCACTAAATACCGTCGAAACGCCAGCGATTTCAGTGAGTTTCGTAGCCAATAATTGCGTGTTGGCATGACAACTGGCGGCATTTTTTTCCAAACCTTCCGCGCCCAGCAAAGACATGTAAATCGTTGCCGCAGTTACCATCAAACCTTGATTCGTACAAATATTAGAAGTGGCTTTGGCGCGGCGAATATGCTGTTCACGCGCTTGCAAAGTCAGCGTAAAACCTTCTTTGCCTTCTAAATCCACAGTGCGCCCGACAATACGCCCCGGCATTTGGCGAACATGCGCTTTTTTACAGCACATAAACCCAAAATAAGGACCGCCTGAAGACAAAGGAATTCCCAAAGGTTGACCTTCGCCGCAGGCAATATCTGCGCCGCGACTGCCCCATTCTCCGACAGGCGACAGCACTGCCAAACTCAAAGGATTGACCACGCCAATCACTAACGCGCCACGGGCTTGCGCCCAGTCGGTGAGTTCGTGCACCGCTTCCAAATTGCCAAAGAAATTGGGCTGTGGAATGACTAAAGCTGCGAATTCCGTTTCAGCATATTTTTCTAGCGTTGCGATGTCTGTCACCCCGGTTTCAGGGTTATAGGGCACAGTGACGATTTCAATCGCTTGATTTTTAACCGTACTTTCAACCACGCGCCGATATAAAGGGTGCACGGTTTGTGGCATTAATACGCGACGGCAAGGCTTTTTATGCAGACGTACTGCCATCAATACGGCTTCTGCTAAGGCGGACGCGCCATCATATAAAGACGCATTCGAGGCTTCCATGCCCGTCAACTTCGCCATCATCGTTTGATATTCATACAATAATTGCAGCGTGCCTTGACTGGCTTCGGCTTGATAAGGGGTGTAGGCAGAATAAAACTCGCCTCGGGTGGCAATGTCCCACACTGCCGCAGGAATGTGATGTTGATACGCTCCTGCACCCGTAAAACAAACCAGCGGTTGATCTTGCGCAGCGCGTTGTTGCATTAATTGGGTAATTTCGCGCTCATTCAAACCATCGGGCACGTTGTCTAACGCACGATAGCGCAGTTGGCTGGGGATTTCATCGAACAAGTCTTCAATATCAGACACGCCGATGCTGTCCAGCATTTGAGTAATATCAGTTTGAGTATGGGGAATATAAGGCATGGAATGAGTCGTTAGCAGTCAACAGAAATTAAGAAAGCGTTTCAGAGTAGGCGGCGGCATTTAATAAGGCCGCTATGCCATTATCATCGCCTTCAGCGAGTTTGATTTTAAATAACCATCCATCCCCATAAGGGCTGGTATTCACTAATTCGGGTTCATCTTCAAGCGCGGCATTAATGGCGATGATTTCGCCAGCCACGGGGCTGTATACATCAGAGGCGGCTTTGACGGACTCAACGACGGCACATTCTTCTTCAATCGCAACTGCATGACCGACTTCAGGCAATTCGATGAAAACTAAGTCTCCTAACAGGGCTTGCGCGTGGTCGGTAATCCCGACGGTGACAGTGCCATCTTCTTCAAGGCGCACCCATTCATGAGATTGGGAGTATTTTAAATTTTCTGGTAAAGCACTCATCATCTATTCCTCATTAAGGTAAGGCTAAGTCAACAGTTTGCCTGAATTTTAAATGCGATTAAGGCAGGCGTAAGTTTTCATCACAGTATAAAGCTTAGGTAAAAACTTTGCGCATTTTAACAGATTGTGGGCTAGTCAGGCAGTGTGTTGTTTTTACATGCGCTTAGCGTGAAATCTTATACCAACGGGATTAAGCGTTTTCACACGAAGGATGTGCTTCGTTAGCATATCATGAGGACTTGTTTGATCTGTGTGCAATGATGTGCTCAGGAAACGATACCTTTACATCCTCCATCAATGATCCTCTCAGTAATTTGTCGCCCGGATGCAGCAAAGCAAAATGCAAGGGAGAAATTTGTACTTCTTTGAAGTATGAAAACGGGGGGACGAGGGAAATTTAAGATTATTGCAGTTGTTAAGATTGTTGAATCTCTCCAGCCGCATGAGGCTATTAGACCTGCTAGATTTTTAAAATCTAGGGCGTGTCATCAATTAAGTGAAGGGGTCTGTTTCAGCGGCGTGTAGCGGGGGTTTAGATCTGAAACTGCGCTCCCAACCCCCTAAAGGGGAGGGCTAGTGCAAGAAGCATAATTCATTTTTAAAACATAGGATTACACTAGTTTTTCTTTTTTCTTAATTTCATATATTTGTGTATTTAGCCGCTTATTTTGTCTATTT
>JBDKHS010000028.1:0-3436 GCA_039797505.1 Pseudomonadota bacterium
GAAAAGAAATGAATCAAAAAAACGAGCAAGCGCAGGGTGTATAAGCAGCGCGCCATACACCTTAATTCTAAAAAACAACGACATTTTTAATTGAAAACTCGGTGCACTGGTGTATGGCGGCTGCGCCTTATAATACACCCTACATTTGTGAACTTGCTGGCGTAGTATCCATAGGATGTGCTGAGGAACGAAGCGCATCATTCGCGTAAAAATAAGGCGTATCCCATTATTTAGCATGCTCACAAAACTCGATAAGTTGGGTTGCCGTTGGCAGCCCAAGCTACAAAAAACTGCGTAACTCCTCACTAAACTACATGCACCACCACCGCTTCACTTTTTCCTTTCACCATCAAAGCGCGTAACTCCTCAGTGTGCGACTGAATAGCTAAAGTGTCATACGCTTGTTGAGAAATTAATAATTCCCCTCGCGCTGCTGCATCACAAATACGTTTCGCAGTGTTCACCGTATCGCCAATAATGTCATAAGCCTTCACTTTATGGCTGCCCACTAAACCTTCAACCAGTGCGCCGTGATGAATTCCAATGCCCGCGCCCAAGCCATAACTTTCCAACAAAGCACGGATTGAGTGCCGCATACACTGCGCAACTTTTAGCGCATGTGCGGTGCTTTGAAACACAATCATGATTTCATCGCCTGTAAATTTCACCTTAATGGCATCCGAATTTAGCCAGCATTGTTCCGCAGTTTCGCCATAATTATTTAACATCTCCACCACTTTTTCAGGCGATTGCGATTCACTCCAACGTGTAAATCCACGAATATCCATAAACAACACCGCCCGTTCCCGCCGACTCAAGCTTAAACTGGCAGGATCAGTGATTGCCATTTCTAATACATCTTTGCCTAAAAACCATTCGGAATAACGGTGCAATTGTTTATTCGTATGGTTTAATAACACCAAGAAAATTTCCGCATTACGATTGGCAACCCCCATCATCACCCCAATTAAATTGGTCACTAACACCAAAAAGATATGGGTTTTATCGTTGAAAAACTGGCTAAATTGATAATTTGTTTCAAGCAAGCTGTGTAAAATTAAAAACGTCACCCATAAAATATTGGTTCTCACAATGCTTTCCAGCAAAATCAAATAACCCGCCATCCGCAATGAACTGTTAAGACGGAGTTGTTGCAAGCCGCCAATCACCAGCGCAAAGCCAAAATAGCTTAGATAATGAGGGCTGCTCGATAAGGCATGCGGATTGCCCAGCAATTCCACCCCGATATAAATCAAGGGCGCAATCAAATTTCCCAACAGCGGGCGGGGTGTACCTTGATATTGCCAACTGCCTAAAAAATAAGCCTGAATCAGGCTTGCAGTGATGAGCACATAAAAATCACCTTCTTGAAAATAAGCCAGTGAACTTAATAATAAAGATTCCAATAAAATATTGGCGATGGGATAGTGGGCAGTATTGGTGAATAATTCGTGAATAATTTTACTGCGCCGTGTGCCATATAAACGTTGATGTAAATCCGTGGGTGGCATAGAAATATCCTGTAAAAGCCTAAAATGGATTCATTGAGTAACATTTTAGACTTAAACAGGACTTAATGGATAAATCATTCCATAAAACGTAGCATATAACTTCATCTTGTGGTGAAGCGCGTGAACAGCAGCAAGCTCAAAAATACGCTCAGTTAAAGCTTAACTTAATCACTGTGACGCAATTACGCATGATGAAAACTTACAATCCACCCATACATAAATACTTAATTTCTAAGAAATCATCCAGCCCATATTTTGAACCTTCGCGCCCAAAACCTGACTCTTTAATGCCGCCAAAAGGCGCGACTTCGGTCGAAATAATCCCTTCATTAATTCCCACAATGCCATATTCCAAAGCTTCGGCAACGCGCCACACCCTGCCCAAATCGCGGCTGTAAAAATAGGCGGCTAATCCAAATTCGGTATCATTGGCGAGCGCAATCGCTTCGGCTTCGTTGTGGAAACGGAATAAAGGAGCAACTGGGCCAAAAGTTTCTTCACGCGCAATCCGCATATTCGGGGTGACATCGCCCAAAATCGTGGGCTGGTAAAATGTGCCACCCAAGGCATGAGCCGCGCCGCCACATAACAATTTCGCGCCTTTGCTGAGTGCATCTTGAACGTGGCTTTCGACTTTTTGTAAAGCCGCCGCATTGATTAAAGGCCCTTGCTGCACGCCTGTTTCTAAACCTTGTCCGACTTTAAGTTTTAACACGGCGACGGTGAGTTTTTCTGCAAATGCGTCGTAAATACTGTCTTGCACCAACAAACGATTGGCGCACACGCAAGTTTGTCCCGTATTGCGATATTTGGACGCGAGCACGCCTGCGATGGCTTGGTCTAAATCGGCATCGTCGAACACGATAAATGGCGCGTTGCCGCCTAATTCTAAAGATAATTTTTTAACCGTGCCCGCGCATTGCTGCATCAATAATTTGCCGACGGCGGTCGAACCCGTGAACGATAATTTACGCACCAAGGGGTTACGGGTCAGTTCCGCGCCAATGGGTTTGGGGTCGCCCGTGACGATATTAATCACGCCTTTGGGAAAACCTGCGCGTTCTGCCAATTCTGCCAATGCCAGCGCGGAAAACGGCGTGCTTTCTGCGGGTTTAATCACCACGGTGCAACCCACGGCAAGCGCGGGGGCGCATTTGCGGGTAATCATCGCGTTGGGGAAATTCCATGGCGTGATGGCGGCAACTACGCCAATCGGCTGTTTTAACACTAAAATCTTTCGCCCGCCCATCGGTTCGGGAATAATATCGCCATAAACCCGTTTGGCTTCTTCGGCAAACCATTCAATAAATGACGCGCCATAAATCACTTCGCCTTTCGATTCTGCCAAGGGTTTGCCTTGTTCAAGCGTCATCATGACCGCTAAATCTTCTTGGTTTTCAAGAATTAAATTAAACCAGTTGCGCAAAATTGCGGCGCGTTCTTTGGCAGTTTTGCTGCGCCATGCGGGCAGTGCATTATTGGCAGCGGTGATGGCGGCGGCGGTTTCGGTTTCGCCTAAATTGGGCACTGTGCCTAATAAGCTATTGTCGGCAGGATTCAATACTTCTAGGGTTTGCGGGCTGCTTATCCATTCTCCATTAATATAAGCAGTTTGGCGAAATAAGCGGGGGTCATTTAATTGCATTCGTGTGCCTCCTAAAATAAGTGATGTCAGCATAATAACAAGTAGTCATTTGTTGTAATGCTTAAATAATAGTAGGGTGGAATAGCGTAGCGTATTCCACCATGAGACGTGATAACGCTAAGGTGTGTCATCAATTAAGTTTTAACATAGCGTGTTTAAAAATCTTTTAAAAATCCCCCAACCCCCTAACAAAGGTATCTACACAAGAGAGCTCTCCCACACCCAGAACGCAGTATTCCTAAACTCAGCCAACTGAGAGAGAGAATAATGCTCAAGTGTA
>JBDKHS010000029.1:0-13951 GCA_039797505.1 Pseudomonadota bacterium
TTATTTGGTGCATAAAATTGATGCACTGCAAAAAATACCGCCCATGAAGCCCTATTTTTGTACAAAATCTGACTATAATTACAGCTTCATTTTAAAAAACCTTATCTTTTCACCACGGACATGTTAGACAAGCTCCCTCGTCTCCTACCTAAAGCCATGTACACACCTAATAAAGCACAACAATTCGTTGATTGGTTTCGTGAAGCCTCCCCCTATATTCACGCACATCGTGGACGTACCTTCGTGATTTCCTTCAGTGGGGAGGCGGTCGAATCACCTGATTTTCCTTATTTAATTTATGATATTGCCCTGCTCAGCAGTCTAGGAATTCGCTTGGTGTTAGTGCACGGGGTGCGCTATCAAGTGGAGCAGGGATTAATTGCACAAGGTTTGACCGCACGCTATGTCAACGGCATGCAGATTACTGATGAAAACACCTTGGAATGTGTGAAGCAGGCTTGTGGTTCAGTATCGATTGATATTGAAAGCTATTTATCAATGGGATTGGCAAACTCACCCACCTCAAACGTGGGTATTCGCACTATTCGCACCGCTTCAGGCAATTTCATTACTGCACGACCTGTGGGAATTCGGGACGGGGTAGATTTTTGTTATACCGGAGAAGTGCGCCGTGTGGACGCGACAGGCATCACCCGCCATTTGGACGAGGGCAGCATTGTGTTGGTGTCCCCGATTGGCTATTCACCCACGGGCGAGATTTTTAATATTTCTACCGAGGAAGTTGCCACAGCGGTGGCGATTGGATTGCGGGCAGTGAAATGGGTGTGTTTGACGGATAATAATAACGGCTTGTTTGATGAAATGGGGCAATTAATCCGTCAACTCAGCTTAATTGAAGCGCAACATTGGTTAGCTAAACAACAAGATTTAGACAAAACGCGCCAATTAGCCAATGCCGTCAAAGCCTGTCAATGTGGCGTGCCGCGTGTGCACTTGGTGACGCGAGAAACCGATGGTTCATTATTATTAGAATTATTCAGTCGCGACGGGGTGGGCACTTTAATCAGCACTGATCCGTTTGAACACATTCGCAAAGCCACGATTGATGACGTGGGGGGCTTATTGGAACTCATTGAACCACTTGAAGAAGCGGGAATATTGGTGCGTCGCTCGCGGGAAAAATTGGAAATGGAAATCGGGTATTTCACCGTGCAAGAACGCGATGGGATGATTACTGCCTGTGCTGCACTGTATCCTTTTCCAGAAGAAGACATGGCAGAATTGGCATGTTTGGCGGTGCATGATGCGTATCGTGGTGATCAACGCGGCGATGCACTGTTAGCATTTTTGGAGCGTGAAGCACGACATTTGCATATTTCTCGGATTTTTGTGTTGACAACCCGCACGGCACACTGGTTTCAAGAACGGGGTTTTGGGGTTGCGGACATTGATTTATTGCCAGTCTCGCGCCGCATGATGTACAACTATCAACGCAAATCTAAAGTATTTGTGAAACAGATTTAAGTTTAAAGACACGCTGCCCCCAATTTTTTCGATTAGAAAATTGGGGCGTGCTTTGGCGGGACTAGAAAAGTATCAAAATCAAGTCTTACTGCGTCGATTGTAGGTGCGAATTTATTCGCATGGTGCTCTCGAATTTAAAAACGCATGCGAATAAATCCGCACCAGCTTAAGCTTTAAACAAACACAGTTTTAAAAATTTGCCCATGCGACTATAATCTCAGGTTCGTAAGCGATCACGAGTTGCTTAGAAACCAAACTTTTCCCACAACTAAGCCAGTGGGATACCCCTAAGGAAGGAGTCAACATGAGTAAAACGTTAGAAGTTAAAGTGCCCGATATTGGGGACTTTAAAAATGTCGCTATTATCGAATTACACGTAGCCGTTGGCGATGTCATCAAACAAGAACAATCGATTATCACGATAGAAAGTGACAAAGCCGCGATGGAAATCCCATCGCCCGCCGCAGGTGTGATTAAATCTTTACAGGTCAAACTTGGCGATAAAGTTTCCGAAGGTTCAGCGTTGCTAGTGCTGGAATTGGCAGAAACTGCCGCCGCAGCCCCTGCCCCCACTGCAAGTTCCACCCCGTCCCCCGTTCAACAATCCGCTCCACAAGCCGCCGCGATTCCTGCGGGTTCAGATATGCACGCCGAAGTTTTAGTATTAGGTGCAGGACCTGGCGGATACAGTGCTGCATTTCGTGCCGCTGACTTGGGTAAAAAAGTCACGCTGGTCGAACGTTACAGCAGTTTAGGCGGGGTTTGTCTGAATGTGGGCTGCATCCCCTCAAAAGCTTTATTGCACACGGCGCAGATTATTAATGAAGCCGAGGAAATGAGCGAACACGGGGTGAAGTTCACCAAGCCTAAAATCAATCTTAAAAAATTATTGGAATATAAACAAGGGATTATTAAACGTTTGACGGGCGGTTTAGCAGGTTTGGCTAAGCAGCGTAAAGTGGACATTGTCAACGGTGTGGGTGAATTTACCTCGCCCAAAACCCTGAAAGTGACCACACCCGACGGCGTAAAAATCATTTCCTTTGATTCCTGCATCATTGCCGCAGGTTCACAAGCGGTGAAAATCCCGAGCTTCCCCAACGATGATCCGCGTTTAATGGATTCTACCGACGCGCTGGAATTGGAAGAAGTGCCCAAGAAACTGCTGGTAATTGGCGGCGGTATTATCGGGCTGGAAATGGCGACGGTTTATGACGCGCTGGGTTCAGAAATCACCATTGTTGAATTGATGGATGGTTTAATTCCCGGTTGTGATAAAGACATCGTCAAACCTTTGCACAAGCGCATTGAAAAACGCTACGCTAACATTTATCTGGGCACGAAAGTCACCAAAATCGAAGCCAAAAAAGACGGTTTACAGGTTTCTTTTGAAGGCAAAGACGCGCCCGAATCTGCGCTATTTGACCGCGTGCTAGTTGCCGTCGGACGCAGACCGAATGGGAAATTAATCGGTGCAGATAAAGCGGGCGTAATTGTCAACGAGCAAGGTTTTATCCCTGTGGACAATCAATTGCGTACCAATGTGCCGCATATTTTCGCGATTGGGGATGTGGTCGGGCAACCGATGTTAGCGCACAAAGCCGTGCATGAAGCCAAAGTTGCCGCCGAGGTGATTGCAGGGCATAAGAGTTATTTTGATGCACGCACTATTCCTTCCGTGGCATATACTGATCCTGAAATTGCATGGATGGGCATCACTGAAACCGAAGCCAAGGCGCAAGGTATTGCTTATGAAAAAGGCGCGTTTCCTTGGGCTGCCAGCGGACGTTCTCTGAGCATTGGGCGCGACGAAGGCATCACTAAAGTGCTGTTTGACCAAAAAACCAAGCGCATTATTGGGGCTGCGATTGTCGGCACCAATGCGGGCGAGTTGATTGCTGAAACCGTGTTAGCGTATGAAATGGGCGCAGATGTGCATGATTTGAGCTTAACCATTCATCCGCATCCGACTTTGTCAGAAACTGTGGGTTTTGCGGCAGAAATGGCAGAAGGCAGCATTACTGATTTATACGCACCGCGTAAGAAACCTTGGTAAAAATTTTGTCGTGTTGATGTGAAAAAAAACCTGTCAAGTTATCAAAATTTGGCAGGTTTTTTTAAGTTCAGCGCGTCGGGAATGTAAGCAAGCGTAGGGTGTATAGAACCGATTTGAAATTGTTCTTATGAGGGTTTTGTAGGTGCGAATTTATTCGCACAACGCTCTCAAATTAAAAACGCATGCGAATAAATGCGAATAAATTTGCACCTACAATGAACAAACTCTAACAAACTTAGCTTGAAATTAAGACTCCAAATCGGTTCTATTAAGCGTAGTGTCATACACCTTTACGATTTAAGAAGTTTTCTCATTTCTACCTAACCTGAGTTAGGGATAAGAAAAGTTTTTAAGCAGTAGTAGGGTGGAATACGCTACGCTATTCCACCCTACTACAAATATTTCTTATCCCAAACTTGGGTTAGTCTATTCTTTTGTGCTATACCAAACAGTTACAAGACTGTAAAAATATAACTCTTGATTTTCATAAAAGTATTATGACTAAAAATATGCAATTTTCACGAAAGTAAAAATTAGCTCGTCAACTTTGTCAGAATGAAAACTAGAAAAATAGTGCTCAGTCACAAAATAGATGTAACCTAATGTTTATAAATAGAATAATCATCAATGATGAAGCCCTCCCCTTCAGGAGGTTGGGGGCGCATTAAAAATTCAAGCCAACAAATCAACTAACAAATGTTTCAGCTTTTCATTTTGTAAACGTTGCTGCAAACGATGACTTTTCACAATGGACTGCAAATCTGCCAAAGCAGTTTGAAAATCGTCATTAATCACCAAATAATCAAATTCAACGTAATGATTCATTTCCTCAACTGCGCCTTGCATACGGCGTGCGATAATTTCATCACTGTCTTGATTACGTTGGCGCAAACGCTGCTCCAAAGTTTCACGCGAGGGCGGCAGAATAAAAATGCTGGCACAATCAGGATGCAAGCGACGAATTTGTTGCGCCCCTTGCCAGTCGATTTCCAAAATCACGTCCACGCCCTTTTTTAATTCACTATCGACCCAAGCTTGACCCGTGCCATAATAATTATCAAAGACTTGCGCATGTTCTAAAAATTCAGACCCATCCAACATCTTTTCAAATTGCTCATGACTGATGAAATGATAATTCACCCCCTCTTGTTCACCAGGGCGCGCGGCGCGGGTGGTGTACGACACCGACACCCGAATATGCTCCAAACTTTCAATCAAAGCTTTGACTAAACTGGTTTTTCCCGCCCCCGAAGGGGCAGCAATCACGTACAAAGTACCTATATTCATAATGTCTTCTCAGAAATCAGGATTATTCAATATTTTGAGTTTGTTCACGCATTTGCTCAATCAACACTTTCAACTCCACCACGTTGCGCGTGGTATTAATATGTGCCGATTTCGCCCCCAAAGTATTGGCTTCGCGGTGCAATTCTTGAACTAAAAAATCCAAACGTCTGCCCACCGATTGCGCTTGTTTTAAACTGTTTTGAATTTCAGCCAGATGGGTGTCTAAACGATCCAACTCTTCCGCAACATCTTGTTTTTGAGCAAACATCACCATTTCTTGCTCTAAACGTTCATTGTTTAAAGCACTTAATTCGGTGAGCCGATTTAATAAACGCTCGCGTTGTGCTTGTAAAATCCACGGCAATTCTTGACGAATTTGCGCTAATTCCCGCGCAATGCCGACACAACGTTGATCCATTAAATTCGCAAGCTGTGCACCTTCGCGCTCGCGTTGCGCCACCAATGCAGTCACCGCTTGTTTAAAATGGCTGAGCACGCCTTCTGCAACTTGATCTAAATCCAATGGATTGCTTTCGAGCACGCCTTGCCAGCGCAATAATTCCAAGGCATTGGGCATGGGCGATTCTTTCGCAATTTCTTGCACGCTTTGTACAGCATTCCACAATTGGCGCAACAAGGAATCATTAATATTAAATTGCGGCGCATCTGCCTGACGGGTTTGCCAATGTAAATTACAATCAACTTTACCGCGCTTTAAATGCTGTTGTAATTCCTCACGAATTATCCCTTCCAAGCTGCGTAATTCTTCAGGCAAGCGAATCGTAATTTCCAAAAAGCGATGATTGACTGAACGCAATTCCCAACAAAGTTGCCCCCAGTTTTCTTGCCATTCTTGCCGTGCAAAGGCGGTCATACTGCGTATCATAATCTGTCCTTGTTGATTTTTAACTGTAGCCCGTATGCAGCGTAGCGAAAACTTAACTGCGCCCCCAACCCCCTAAAGGGGGCTAAACATTTGTCTTTAAAGTCCCCTTCAGGGGATTTAGGGGCTTGTTTTAATCTTTAAGCCCCCTTTAGGGGGTTGGGGGCGCAGTAACGAGTTAAAGTCGTGGCGTATGTTGTAATTTCACATACATCATCGCAGTCATCAGCGCGTCGTTAAACGCATCATGCTTACCCAATTTAGGCAATTCTAACTCGTTCATGATGCTATCAAAACGCAGGTCGATATTGCCTTGCGGAATCGCGAGTTGCTTTTTGTCATGATAAATCGCTGACACTTCAAACTGCTTGTTGGGCAAGCTAATTCCCAATAAGGGTTTGATATATTTATTAATCATGGCAACGTCAAACTCTAAATAATAGCCCACCAAAGGACGCGCTCCGATAAAGCGTAAAAAGCGTAACACCGCTTGATTGGGTTCTAAGCCGTTTTCTAAATCGCAATGCCGCAAATGGTGAACTTTAATACTGGCTTCATCGATGTCGTTTGGTGGCTTCAAAAACAATTCCAATTTCTGGCTGGTTAAAATACGATTTTCTTGGATAATCACCGCGCCAATCGAAAGAATATCCGCTTTTTTAGGATTTAAACCCGTGGTTTCACAATCAAAACACACCAATTCTCCAGCGGGCGGCTCGTCGAATAGGAAAGCATAACGCTCGTCTTTAAGCTGTTTGCGGTTGTAATTTCTGCGAAGTCTGGAAATCATCAGCTCACCATGTTCAGCTTGAAGTGATAAGTGATGAATTTCTTGAATTCATTGACAATTTTTAACGAGTCTTTCAACAAATCGCGCTCCAGTTTGTTAAGTTTTGCGGGATTGATGAAGTTATTATAACCTTGCCCCGTGTTGTTGCTGGAGGTGTAATCTAATTCTGCTTGCAGGCGTAAAGACAGCATAAACGCAAAGGCTTCGATGAGTTCAACCCCAATTTTCTTGTCAAATACGCCAAGTTCCACCAATTCTTTAATGCGTTCGATGGTGTTGGTTTTGCTCAGACGGTATTCCAAGGCAAGGCTGCGAATGCCGTGCACAATTGGGAATATGCCGCCTTTCTTAATATTCAGTTGATTGTCGTGCGATTTGTCCACGATGAAATTTGCAAACATGCCGAGCGGGGTTTCAAAAGCAACGGTGGGTCTGGCAAACACGCTGTAAAACGGCTTGTTATCTTGTAACAGGTGAAACAAGTATTCTTTCGCGCCGTTCAACAATTCCACATCGCCAGAAACGGCAGTGGCATCGAAGAAAATCGCGAGGTTCATCATCGAATCGTGCGCGGGATAATTCACCCATTGGTAAATTTCCTCTTGAAAATCCTTAAGCGATTTACTCCAATACGGATTATTCACCATGATATTGCCTGCACAAGGTGGATAACCAAAACTCATCAAGGTTTCGCTGAGTTCTTGGGTAATTGCGGGCAAGTCGGGGAAATTTAAACCATCACGCAAAATAATCGCATTATCTTGGTCGGTTTTCATGATTTGTTCGCCGCGTCCTTCGCTGCCCATGACTAATAAGCAGGAATTGGCAATCAGTTCGGGCGGCGCGACAAATTCATAAAGCTTTTCAAAGACTTTACGGTTTAATTCATTCACCAATTGGGTGATGTAGCGAATTTTGACCCCTTTCGCATTCAGGGTCTGAATCATGGTGGTGAGGTTTTGGCTGGCTTTTTTCAGTTGGTCTTTGTTGGCGGCGCGTTCAATTTGCACCACGATTAAATGCGAGTGATTGGAGAAATAACTCAGCAAGTCCATTTGATCCAAAACCCCTGCAATTCCGCCTTCCAAATTGTAAATAATCAGGCGTTTAATCGAGTGTTTAGTCATGGATAACATGGCGTTAAACAAGAAATCATCGGTGCGCATACTGATTAAATTGTAAGTCGCAATGTCCGCAATCGGCGCGTCCACCGAGCAACGGCGCAACACCACATGTTCACGAATATCCGTATCTGTGACAATCCCCACCTGTTCGCCACGTTTCACCAGTACGGAAGTTGCCTTGTGTTTTTTCAGCGTGACCACGGCATCATAAATGGTGGCATTGGCTTCGACAAAAATCGCGGGGTGAATGTAAGCTTCGCCAATTTTGGCGACCATAAATGAGGACAAGTCTTTATTATTGCGGCGTTCAATCATGCGATTGAGGCGTGCGGATAAATCTTGATAATAAAATTCTTGGAAACTCGGATTGTTATTAATCAGAGTGAGGAAAATTTCTTTAGGCAAGGTGTAGCAAATCAGTTCTTCTTGCACGATAAAATCGTTCTTACTTTTGCCTTCTAGCAGGGAAATCGGATCAAACATGTCTTGAGAAACATGCACGCCCAAAGTGCCTTCTTCGCCAACTTCTTGGACGATGCCTTTGATAATAATATATAAATGCGAGGGTGAACTATTGCGGGTGATTAAGTGATGCCCTTTTTTGAAATAGGCAATGTCCATGGCTTCGGACACAGTGCGCAATTCATTTTCACGCAAGCGGTCAAATGGCGATATTTCTGCAATAAAACGTTGTTGTTCTACAGTACTCAAAATTGCTCCCTCATTCTCATTATTGTTAGGTGGTGTAACGCATATTTTAGCGCGTGTTTAAGAGAATCCGATGACATTATTCATTATTCCTAACGCCAAACGAATTTAAAAGAGCCGCGCTCTGATTTAAGATTTAAATCAAACTGATAACGTCTTTATTCAGATTAAATCTTTGCTATTTTAACCTGAGTTCGGGATTTATTAAACTTTCAGCTCTTTTTTCTCGTTCCCAAACTCCGTTTGAGAACGCCTGTCAGTCAAGCTTTGCTTGACAACATAATAGTATAGTTATTCTGAGCTTACATTTTTAAATGAGAAAATACTGTGTGTATTATTGTGTCACCTGTTGAAGGTGTTTCAGGTTTTCCGAATCATCAAGCAGAGCTTGACATGCAGGCGTTCCTAATCGGAGTTTTAGAACGAGGTAGTTTATCTTGAAATCAAAGAATTATAGAAGCAATTTGAACTCGTTCCTATTTTAATATCACTGCTTCTTTAAGGACTACCAAAAATTTCATGCCAATTTACCTAGGCAACTCTTATAATGCAAGCCTTATTCACGACGCTTGATACTTCACACTATGTCACGTTCTAAAGTTTTTTTATGGGATTGTCTCGCCTTCATCGCGGGTGCAACTATGCCCTTGGCATTTGCGCCCTTTGGATGGTTTCCAATTGCAATCCTTGCCCCCGCCTTGTTATTACTCAGTATTTTCCAGCCGATTTCCAGTAAAAAAGCTGCATGGCGCGGTTTATTATTTGGCTTGGGAATGTTTGGCTTGGGCACGTCTTGGGTTTATGTCAGTTTTAGCCAATTTGGCGGCATGCCTCCGATAGGGGCTGCGGCAGTTACAGGTACTTTTGTGTTGATTATGGCGAGCTATATCAGCTTGTTTACTTGGTTTTTGGCAAAACATTTCACCAGCTCACGCGGCTTGGGCTTGTGGTTATTGATGCCCAGTTTATGGACGGTATTGGAAGCGGTGCGTGGCTGGTTTTTAAGTGGTTTTCCGTGGCTGAGTTTAGGCTACAGTCAAATTGACTCGCCCTTGAATGGTTACGCGCCCGTGTTTGGAGTGTATGGGGTTTCGTGGGTGATTATGTTGAGTGCTGGCGCAGTGGTTGCCTTGCTGCAACAGCGTCAACGTGCGTGGTTTGCCGTGCCCGTGCTGGTCGTATTATGGGGGGTGGGTTATAGTTTGGGCGAAATCGCTTGGACAAAACCCAGTTCTGATCCCATAAAAGTGGCTTTATTACAAGGCAATATCCCGCAGGAATTTAAATGGCATTCTGATTACCAAATTCCGAGCATGCGGCGTTATTTGCAACTCGCGCGTGCCAACCGTGATGCACAACTGATTGTGATGCCTGAAACAGCCGTGCCCATTTTGTACAGTCAAGCTGATGAGTTTATTTATTTGTTAGAGGTAGAGCATCAATTTTATGGGGTGGATTTCATCTTTGGCATTCCACACGATAATCCATGTAAACGGGAATATTTCAACAGTGTGATGCAAGTCGGCTCTGGCACAGGCATTGCGCCCACTTTCTATCACAAAGAGCATTTAGTGCCGTTTGGGGAATATGTGCCATTTCAAGAAATACTCGGCGATGTGATGCGCTGGCTAGATGTGCCGATGTCTGAATTCCGTCCAGGCGAGGAAAAACAGCCGAATTTACAAGCGGTGGGGCAACAAATTGGGGTGTCAATTTGTTATGAAGATGCTTATGGCGAGCGCGTGCGCAGCAGTTTGCCCGAGGCGCGTTTATTGGTCAATGTGAGTAATGATGCTTGGTTTGGGGAATCTATCGCGCCCCAACAGCATTTAGAAATCGCCAGAATGCGGGCTTTGGAAGCGGGACGTTACTTGTTGCGAGCCACGAACACAGGCTTCACTGCGATTATTGATCCCAAAGGAAAAATTACTGCACAAGCACCACAATTTGAAATCTATAGTTTACGTAGCACTGCACAAGCATTTGAAGGCAGCACGCCTTTTGTGCGTTGGGGTAATGCGTTAATTATTGCATTGGCGGGAATTTGTGCGGCGTTGGGAATGCGTTTAGCACCCAAGGTCGAAGCTTAAGCATTTACATGTTTGGAAGTTATAACGTTCTATGAACTGAAGTTAAGCTTCAAAATATTAACCTGAGTTCGGGATAAGAAAGAGTAGAAAATTGAGTCGTAGGGTGGAATAGCGTAGCGTATTCCACCAAAAAACGTGATAACGCTAGGGTCTGTCATCAAATAGACATTAACTGCTAAAGAAGCCCCTAAATCCCCTAAAGGGGACTTTAAACACTCAACAAATATTTTGTGTTTAGCCTCCTTTAGGGGGGTAGGGGCTTTTTTAAAGATTTTTAAACACGCTATGTTAAAACTTACTTGATGACACGCCCTAAAATTATCACGCTTTAGGGTGGAATACGCTATGTTTCATGTCATGGTGGAATACGCTACGCTATTCCACCCTACAAAATGTTATCGTTCCAATATTTGTTAAGCGATTATCGTGAAAAGCTCACCTAATACTTTAAATTAATAATATACTTTATTTAATCAATGAGATATTTAAGAAATCATCAGGAGATTCTTCCATGCACCGAATCGTCCGCAGTACGATAACAAGTTTATTGTTATTTTGCTGCCTTTCCCCGAGTTTTGCCGCGACCACTTTGTCGCTGGTCGACACCCAAATTGAAGGCAATAACGTCACAGGCATGTCTGGCGCGAATGCGGTCGTCGTTAATCATGCTGATGGTCAATATATCTATGTCAGCGCGTATGCCAGCAATGCGATAGTGACTTTCAAAAAAGACCCGACTTCCGAAAAATTGATTTTTGTCGAAAGCCTGACAAATACCCAAATTGGTGGCGTAGGTTTACAAAAGCCCAGCTCGGTGGTGGTCAGCCCCGATGACCGTCATGTTTATGTGGCAGGCACAGGCGACAATGCGATCAGCGTGTTTACCCGCAACAGCAGCAACGGCAAACTCAGCCTTGTGCAAGTGCAACGCAATAATGTGAATGGGATTACTGGCTTGAATGGGGTGAATAGCCTTTCCATCAGCAGCGATAATACCCGTTTATATGCCACGGGCAGCGTAGACAGCACGATTGCCGTGTTCTCGCGCAATGCCACCACGGGCGAGTTAAGTTTATTAACCACGCAAAACAATGGCACAGGCGGCGTATTGAATATGCTTAATCCTGTGGGCGTGGTGGTCAGTAAAGATAATTTTATTTATGTCGCAAGTTTCACAGGCAATTCAATCAGTGTGTTTTCTCGAAATTCTGCAAATACGGCGAATCCTGAATGGAAATTTTTAGCCGAATATGTGGACAGCGTGGGCACGGTGAAAAATTTGCAAGGCGCGTATTCATTAGCCTTAAGCCCCGATGAAAAACAGCTTTATGTCGCCAGCAATTTAAGTTCTGCGATTACTGTGTTTAATAAATCCAGCAATGGTTTATTAAGTTACGCTTCCAGTTATGTGAATGGCACAACGATTAAAGGCTTGGCAGGCGTGCGCGGCGTGGCAGTCAATCCCAGTGGCAATGAAGTGTATGCAGCGAGTATTGACGATAACAGCGTGGTGGTTTTTAAACGGGCAACTGACGGGACTTTAACTTTTAGCCAGCAAGTTGCTGCCGCCACCGTACCCAGTTTAATGGGCGCAAATGCTTTAAATGTCAGTGATGACGGGGTGAATTTATACGTCACGGCTTTAAGTGGCAGTGCGCTCAGCAAATTCAATTTAGTCAGTGCCGATTTAAGCGTGGCAGTCACTGACAATGCACCTGTCGCAGTGAATGGTAATTTAACGTATACCGTGAAAGTTACTAATTTGGGTAACAATCAAGCTTCCAATATTGTGCTCACTGATACCTTGCCCCCCGAAACAACTTTTGTTTCTGCAACTTCAACTTTGGGGACTTGTGCCGCGCCCGTTTCAGGGGTGTTGACTTGTAGTTTAGGCAATCTCGCCACCAATGGCATTATCAGTGTGACGGTAATCGTGAAAGCCCCTGCCACTGTCGGCGCGGGCACTTTAGTGAATAAAGCCGTGGTCAGTTCTTCGCAATATGACCCCGACAACAGCAATAATGCCAAACAAACCACTAGCACCCTGCAACAAAGTGTGCCGACCGCAAATTTAACCCTCACGGCTCAAGCTTCTGCCACAATTTTAAACGTTGGCACAGCTTTCACGTACACCGTCAGCGTGAACAATGCCGGGCCGGATGCTGCAAGCCAAGTCATCATTACCAGTATTTTGCCCACACAAGTGACTGTCGATGTGACCAAATTCCCCAGCACTTGCACTTATACCGCAAGCACTCGTAGCCTTGCGTGTACTTTATCGAGCATTGCAATGGGACAAAGTGGCTCGGTGACGATTCCTGTGACTGCGCCCGCCACCGCTGGCACAATTGTATTTAACACCAGCGTCGCGAATGCTGCCGAGCGCAATTCTAATGCGGTGACCACGGCAAGCGTCAGCACACAAATTTTAGACATTGGCGCAAGTTTAACCCTGCTCGATGCCATCGCAAGCCCCACTTCGATTTCCTTAAATACTAATGCGTCCATCAGCATCAATGTGAAAAATGGGGGCACAAGTGTGGCAAGTGGGGTGAGTTTGCTGGTCACTTTACCCAGCAGTTTAAGCTTTGATTCAGGCACAGGCTGCACCGCTTCAGGCAGTAATGTCACTTGTACCTTAGCAGACATTGCCACCAATGGCACGCTGAAAACCACGTTCACGGTAAAAGGAAAAGTTGCAGGGACAAATCAACCACTTGCGAGCAGTTTGAGCATTGCAGGCAAGGAAGTCGTGAGCAGTAATTTACCGCTGACTTTGAATGTGACGGGGGATTATGCGGACATCGCCTTATTAGTGCAGCCTGACACTGCCTCGATTTTGTTGGGCAGTAAAGCCAGTTATACCTTAACCGTGACCAATAATGGATTTAACCAAGCCGCTGTGGCTGTCAGTGGTTCAATCACGGGTAGCAGCGCGTTTGCCGTGGGCAGCATCACGGTGAGTAAGGGAACTTGTGTGGCAGGCAGCAGCTTCACTTGCCAGCTTGATATTATTCCCGCTGGTTCAAGTAGCACGATTAAAGTTGAAGTCAGCCCCACCAGTTTGGGCGCATTGAGTTTAACTGCCACTGCCACGGGTGCGATGTATGACCCCGTTTCTGTGAATAACAGCGGCACGGCATCAATCAGTGTCGCCAACACCACCGCTGACTTAGTCGTGACCACCACCACCTTGCCAAAAGACACGGTGTTAATGGGCAGTAATTTGGTGTATACCAGTGTCGTGAATAACGCAGGACCCAATAATGCCACGGCGGTTAAATTCACCCAAACTTTGCCGAGCAATGTGACTTTCGTTTCTGCCAACAGCGGACAAGGTACGCCTTGTAGTTTTGCAGCAAGCGTCATCAGTTGTGATTTGGGCAATATTACCTCGGGCTTATCTTCTAGCGTGGTGACCACGGTTACGCCATTAAGTGCGGGCAGTTTAGTCACGGGAATTGCGGTGACGGGCGCGGTTTTCGACCCCAAACCTGAAAATAGCAACATCAGCGTCACCACCACCGT
>JBDKHS010000030.1:0-5313 GCA_039797505.1 Pseudomonadota bacterium
TTGTTGGAATTATTCACCCAAACGACTTATGAAGTCATGCCATTGCGACAAAGTTTAAACCATGCTTTTCAACTGAATTTGATATGTTGTCCACAGTGCGGGGGAAATTTGGTTAAAGCGCGGGCAAAACAGGGCAAATTGTCAGGGAAAACTGTTTTAGCTTGTCAACATTATCCACAGTGTAAAACGTTGTTACCCGTAGAGGAGGATTGCAAACAAGCATCCTCATCCCTTCAATGAAATTAAGCTCATGATTATAGTTCGGAGTTACGCAGTTGAAATGCCAATTCTCTTATTTACAATGAGTTAGTACTGCACGCGGCATAATCATATGTACAGTAAAATCAAATAATTACCGATTCAACTGCGTGATTCCTAAAGCTGTTAAAAAATACTGTCAGATTCTTCTCGGGCTGGGGATTTAAAAAGATCAACAGTTACAAAACTCTTCAATTTCCCTCATTCCTCTCATTTAAAGCTGTTGCCACAATAATCTTATCAAGGTAGGAAAAAAAGAAACTTAAGTTCCAATACGCTGACGTAATAGCGAGAGCTTATTCCATAGTTTAATAGTAAACAATTATAACTAATACTTCGCGAGAATCGCATAAATCATAATTATTGACTATAATGAGCCTTCTAAATCATTGTGTATCGATAGCTTTAAACATAGGTTGAAGTATTTGGCAGCCTTTTTAATTATATTGAGTTGCACAATTTGGGATAGTAATCCTTAGCGACATGTTCTCATGCCAGAGATTAGTGTTAGCGGGACATTTATTTAAAAAAGACCGTCTTCTTCTTGTACTTTAAAACTTTAGGAGAAATACGTGGTGGAACAAACGACCTATAACTACAAAGTTGTAAGGCAGTTTGCCATTATGGCAGTTGTCTGGGCAATTGTGGGGATGCTTGTCGGCGTATATATCGCTGCTGAATTGGCATGGCCTTTCCTCAATTTTGACATACCTTATTTAACCTTTAGCCGCCTGCGCCCATTGCATACCAATGCAGTGATTTTTGCGTTCGGGGGCTGTGCATTATTTGCGACTTCTTACTATGTCGTGCAACGTACCTGTCACGCCCGTCTGCTTTCAGACAAGTTGGCAGCATTTACCTTCTGGGGCTGGCAAGCTGTTATTGTTTTAGCAGCAATCACCTTACCTTTAGGGATTACTCAATCTAAAGAATATGCTGAATTAGAATGGCCGATTGATATTTTAATCACCATCGTTTGGGTTGCCTATGCCGTTGTATTCTTTGGCACGATCATGAAGCGCAAAACGCCTCATATCTATGTGGCAAACTGGTTCTATGGTGCATTTATCATCACCATCGCCATGCTGCATATTTTCAACAGTGCTGCAATGCCCGTTACTTTCTGGAAATCCTACTCTGCTTATGCAGGCGTACAAGATGCGATGGTGCAATGGTGGTATGGTCACAATGCGGTGGGCTTCTTCTTAACCGCAGGCTTCTTAGGGATGATGTACTACTTTATTCCTAAACAAGCAGGTCGTCCTGTGTTCTCCTATCGTTTGTCAATCGTGCACTTCTGGGCCTTGATTTTTACCTATATTTGGGCAGGTCCTCACCATTTGCACTACACCGCCTTGCCAGACTGGACGCAATCTTTAGGGATGGTAATGTCTTTAATCCTGCTCGCACCCAGCTGGGGCGGTATGATTAACGGGATTATGACCTTGTCAGGTGCTTGGGACAAATTACGTACCGATCCTATTTTACGCTTCTTAGTGGTCTCCGTATCTTTCTACGGGATGTCTACCTTTGAAGGCCCGATGATGGCAATCAAAACCGTAAACGCCTTGTCTCACTACACCGACTGGACTGTCGGTCACGTGCACTCAGGTGCATTGGGTTGGGTTGCAATGGTCAGTATGGGTAGCTTGTACTATCTGATTCCTCGTGTGTTTGGTCGTGAATTGTACAGCTTAGCTTTGGTGGAATTGCACTTCTGGGTTGCCACCATTGGCGTGGTGTTATACATCGCTTCCATGTGGGTTTCTGGGATTATGCAAGGCTTGATGTGGCGTGCTGTGAACAGCGATGGCACTTTAACTTATAGCTTCGTGGAATCTGTGCAAGCGATGCATCCTTTCTATGTGGTTCGTACCATTGGCGGTATCTTCTTCTTACTGGGTGCCATCATCATGATGTACAACGTAGTGAAGACAGTCACGGGTGCAGGAGCTGCAAAAGTGAATGACATCATTCCCGAACCTGTGTTGGCACACTAGGAGTTATTAGCATGGCAAGTAACAATGCACATGAGAAAGTCGAGAAAAATATTGGGTTAATGATCATTTTGGTCATTCTCATTGTGAGTATTGGGGGCTTGGTGCAAATCGTGCCCTTATTCTTCATGCAATCGACCACCAAGCCTGTTGACGGCTTAAAGCCTTATCCTGCCTTAGAATTGGCTGGGCGTGATATTTATGTTCGCGAAGGCTGCTATCTCTGTCACTCTCAGATGATTCGTCCCTTCCGTGCAGAAACGGAACGTTATGGTCACTATTCTGTTGCAGGGGAATTCGTCTATGACCGTCCTTTCCAATGGGGTTCAAAGCGGACAGGGCCTGATTTGCATCGTGTGGGCGGTCGTTATAGCGACGCTTGGCACAAGACGCATTTAATCAATCCTCGTGACGTAGTGCCAGAATCAGTGATGCCCGGTTATCCTTGGTTAGCGAGCGATGACTTGGATGCTTCAACCATTGTGGCAAAAATGAGAACGTTGAAAGACACTTTTGGACATCCTTATACCGAAGATGAAATTAAGAACGCGCCTGAAGCACTTAAGGGTAAGAAGGAAATTGATGCGGTCATCGCTTACTTACAAGGCTTAGGCACGGCAATTAAGCCAAGGAAATAAGCTGTGGACTCGTTTACATCGTTTATGTCCATTTTTCAGTCTATTTGGACGATAGTCGTTTTCGTGCTCTTTGCGGGAATCGTGTTCTGGGCATACAGCAGCAAGCATAAGTCAGGCTTTGATGAGGTAGCCCACGAACTCTTAGAAGACGATGACTCTATCGCCTCAACGGTTAAGGAAAAGCGTCATGTTTGAAAACACGATATTTTTTAGTTCGTTTTGGGATTGGTTTATCATCGCCCTGACTTTAGGGGGCATTGTTGGTGTTATTTGGCTCATCATTTGGGTGAACAAACGTCCTGCCAAGGGCGAAAAAGTTCAACCGATGGGACATGTCTGGGATGGGGACTTGCAAGAACTGAATAATCCCTTGCCAATGTGGTGGTTGAATATGTTTTATATCACCATCGTGTTTAGTTTGGTGTATTTAGTTTTGTATCCTGGTTTGGGTTCTTACAAGGGCTTGTTAGGGTGGACGCAAGTAGGTCAATACGAGCAAGAAGTTGACTCTGCGAATACAGCTTATGGCCCTATGTATGATAAATACAAAGCTCTGCCTATCGCAGCTTTAGTCAAAGACAAGGATGCTGTGCAAATTGGTCAACGTTTATTTATGACTTATTGCACCGTATGCCACGGCTCTGACGCAGGCGGCAACACGGGCTTCCCCAACTTACGTGACCATGATTGGTTATTTGGTGGTGAACCTGAAGCGATTGAAATTTCAATCAAAGCAGGTCGTCAAGGCATGATGCCCGCATGGGAAGCTGCGATTGGGAAAGAAGGCGTGAAAAACGTCACTCAATACGTTTTAAGCTTAAGTGGTCGTCCCGAAGCCAATGCTGCCGCTGCTGAAAAAGGCAAATCTGTGTTCGCAACCACTTGTGCGGCTTGTCACGGAGCCGATGGAAAGGGCATGGCGGCTTTAGGTGCACCTAATTTAACCGATAAAATTTGGTTATATGGTGGCTCTGTCGAAAGCATTGAAAAGACCGTTGCAGAAGGTCGTCAAGGTAAGATGCCAGCTCACGGTGACTTCTTAGGCGATGCCAAGGTTCATTTATTGGCAGCTTATGTTTACAGCCTGTCAGTAAAAACTGAAGACACTGCCAAAAAATAAATCGTAGTTTAGGTTTATTTTGAAAAAGCAGGGAGAATTATTCTCTCTGCTTTTTTTTCGTCCCAGCTCACTTAAAGCAACTAATTTTGCCTAAGTTTGGGATCAACAGAGTGGAATACGCTATTCCACCCTACTACGACTGAGCTTGGGATAAAGAGGGTAGCTGCTTTTTTAAGCTTTTTGAAAAATGGTTGCTCTCATCACTAAATTGAGAAATTAGAGCTGAAATAGATAACAGATTATATTTAAAATGCTTTTTCGTCGAACCCAGATTGTTAATAATAAAATGCCGCAATTATGTGCATGATTAACAAAGCAGGCAGCGGCAGAAAAAAGCCCAAATGCAACAAATGCAAGGCATAACGCACCCGTTGCCAGCGTGAACTGTTGCCATGATCCAACCACACACTGACCACGGCATTCACCGCGCCCACCCCCATAATTGCCAGCAAGCAAACCGCTAATAAACTGGTTAAGGGTGCCCCCCATTGCAATTCACTGTGAATCCCTAACAACACAAGAATAGGAACACCTAAAGCACTGTGCCCCAGTCGCCAGTGGTCATAATTGCCTTTAAAAAACTTAGGGTAATATTTGCGTAAACTGATCGTCAAACTACCACAGATTAACCCTAATACAATAAATCCTGTCAGATGCTGGATTGAATTATCAGGGTCTAGCTCCAACAAAGGACGTAACCACTGATATAAATTGCTGCTTGCCAACACCGTGAGCAACAAATACAAACCCAACACGCTCAAAGTCAACACACTGCTCATCCACAAGGCTTGGCGCAACGCAATCGAAGACTTATCAACCCAGCCCGTATGCGAGGTGAATTCTTCAACATGCACTTGTCCTGTGGGCAAGCTCACCCCTTCCAAATAACTGGTAATACTTTCCACATAATGCGGCGAGCCACATACTGACACTTGTGCATCGGGATGTGCGTGCACCAATTCATGAACCTCAAGCGAGGTAATTCTGCCCTGTGACAAGGTTGGACGCAGTTTAATACGCAAATTCGGTGAAAGCTCATTGTAGCGACGTAATTCTTCCTGATAAATAAACTCTTCAGGTTTACGAGCGGAATAATCCACATAGCAAAATGCAGGATTTATCTGTTGGGCGCGACTGCGTAGAATTGCCAAAGCGGGTGCAATCCCAATCCCACCCACGAAAAAGAGTACAGGCGTTTCATCCGCCACCGCAGGATTGCCTTCGGGTTTAGAAATACGAACGAAGGAGTGAGGTGTTAATTCATCATGCAGCCAGCTTGAAAACACGCCATAAGGATTAC